>JAGPHL010000133.1 GCA_018055515.1 Anaerolineae bacterium | reverse complement strand
GCCCGCGCCTGACGCCACACCGTCTCAGATTGGGGCTCCACGCCTGCCGTGCCGTCAAAAATGACGACGCCGCCATCCAGCACCCGCAGGCTCCGCTGCACCTCAGCCGTGAAGTCAATGTGACCGGGCGTGTCTACGATGTTGATCTGGAAACCATTCCAGAAACATGTGACCGCCGCCGAGGTGATGGTAATGCCCCGCTCACGTTCCTGGAGCATCCAGTCCGTGACCGTTGTGCCCTCATCCACATTGCCCATGCGATGCGTGCGACCGGTGTAATAAAGGATGCGCTCAGTCGTCGTGGTCTTGCCCGCATCAATGTGAGCAATGATGCCGATATTGCGTATTTTTTCGAGTAAAGGTGCGTTTTCCATGCTCAAGCAGTCTCTCAGTCCGGTAGTCTGGCAGGCAGCGCTTCTCGCTGATGCAGCCCCCGCGACTACGCGACTAAGGACTGCCCGCCTACCAGCGCAAGTGCGCGAAGGCGCGGTTCGCCTCGGCCATCTTCAGCGTTTCCTCGCGGCGCTTCACGGCGGCGCCGGTATTCTGCGCCGCATCCAGCAGCTCCGCCGCCAACTTCTCCGCCATCCCGCGACCGTTGCGCTTCTGCGCCGCCGCCAGGATCCAGCGGATCGCCAGGGACACCTGCCGATATTGCGGCACTTCCACCGGCACTTGATAGGTCGAGCCTCCCACGCGCCGCGGCTTCACCTCGATGGGAGGGGCCACGTTGCGCATCGCCGATTCAAAGACCTCAAGCGCCGGACGCTTGGCGCGCGCCTCGATCGTGTCCATCGCCTCGTACATCATACGCTGCGCCACGCTCTTCTTGCCCGCCCGCATCATGCGGTTGATGAATTTCTGAACCAGCACACTGTTATATCGAATGTCAGGCGGAACTTCACGCCTTACTGCACGAGACCTTCTCGACATGGCTCACTCCCTACTTCTTCTTGGTCGCTGCAGCCGCCGCGGCAGCCTTCGCACCGTACTTGGAACGTTGCTGGCGCCGATCTTTCACACCACTGGAGTCCAAAGTCCCCCGCACGATGTGATACCGGACACCGGGCAAATCCTTCACACGTCCCCCGCGGACCAACACCACGGAGTGCTCTTGCAGGTTGTGGCCCTCGCCGGGGATATACGCCGTGACTTCGATACGGTTGGACAGCCGCACACGCGCAATCTTCCGCAGCGCCGAATTGGGCTTCTTAGGGGTCGTGGTACGCACCACCGTGCAGACGCCCCGCTTCTGCGGATTGCCTTTCTCGGCCCGCGAGCGCCGATTGCCCCGCTTGGTATTCAGATTGTACTGCAGTGCCGGGGACTTCGACAGATGTCCCTTGGGCTTCCGCCCTTTCCGCACTAACTGATTAATTGTAGGCACCTTTTCCTCCTGAAAATTCCACTGAAGAAGGCCATCGTACCGCTCATGATGGCCTCTCTTCAATTTCGTCCTTCCCACTTGCGTGAAGTGCAGGGTATCTGGCTGTCACCTCATCGGACGCTCATGATACCACAAAGCGATAAAAGGTCAAACCCCGCTCCGCAGAGCTAAAATCTCTCCGGGGCCAGGCCCAGCAGGCCCATGCCGAGCTTGGGCAATTGCGCCCGCCGCTCATCGCGGCCAAAATGCAACACTTCGCCGGAGTCGGTCACGGCTTCCACTGCCAGCGCCAGGCTCTGCAGCTCCTTCACCAGCACCTTGAACGAAGCCGGAATCCCCGGTTCCTCAATCGGCAGGCCCTTGACGATGGATTCATAAGCCTTGACGCGGCCCTGAACGTCGTCGGATTTGATGGTGAGCATTTCCTGCAGGATGTAAGCAGCGCCGTAGGCCTCCAGCGCCCACACCTCCATCTCGCCGAAGCGCTGACCGCCGAATTGCGCCTTGCCGCCCAAGGGCTGCTGCGTCACCAGCGAGTACGGCCCGGTCGAACGGGTGTGGACTTTGTCCTCCACCAGATGGGCCAGTTTGAACATGTAGATGATGCCCACGGTGATGGGTTGATCGTAGGGCTTTCCGGTCTTGCCATCATACAGCACCATTTTGCCCAACGTCGGCAAAGGCTCGTTGGTCTCCTGGCTGTAGGCCGTGGCTTTGAGCAGCAACGCTTCATCCGCCAGGCCAGCGACATCCTGGCCGTGCGCTTCCATCCACAACCGCGCACAGACCGCCTGAACCCGCAGGTCCGCCTCACGGCGCGCTTCCATCGAGCGGGGGTCATCTTCAAAGACCAGCAAATCCTCAGGGCGATGCCCCAACTCGCGCAGCCATTCTTGCAACACCGAACGCCGGGCGTAGATGGTGTCATCCCGCAGGCGATCCACGTCGTAGCCGAACTGGGAAAGCCAGGCCGCCACGTAGATCAGGCGCGCTTCGTCGTCATCGCGCAGCTGTTCGAGGTCGTAGTTCTGCGCTTTGAGCCACGCCCACGCACGCTCCAGGGCCTCAGCCCAGGCCTGATCAATCAACCAGGCGCGGGCCAGCTCGGCAGCAATCTCCACCTCATCGGCGCCGTCGAAGACGGGCGAGACGGTGCGGAATCCCAGGCGCTCGGAGGCCCATCCCAGGTGCGTCTCCAGAATCTGGCCGATGTTCATGCGCCCCGGCACCCCCAGGGGATTGAGGATGATGTCAATCGGCGTGCCGTCCGCCAGGAAAGGCATGTCCTCCACCGGCACGACTTTGGAGATCACGCCCTTGTTGCCATGGCGCCCGGCCATCTTGTCGCCGGCCATGATCTTGCGCCGCTGCGCGACGCTGACGCGCACCACACGCTCCACACCCGCCGGCAAGTCGCGGTACTCGTCGCGGTCGAAGACTTTGATGTCCACCACCTTGCCGCTGGCCCCGTGAGGCATGCGCAGACTGGTGTCCTTCACATCGCGCAATTTCTCGCCGAAGATGGCGCGCAGCAGCTTCTCCTCCGGCGTGAGCTCTTTCTCGCCCTTGGGAGTGATCTTGCCCACCAGAATGTCCAGCGGGCCGACCTCCGCCCCCACGCGGATGATGCCTTCTTCATCCAGGTCACGGAGCGCATCATCGGAGACATTGGGGATTTCCCGCGTGACCTCTTCGGGGCCCAGCTTGGTGTCGCGGGCCGTGAGTTCGTGCTTCTCGATGTGCACGGAGGAGAATTTGTCCTCCTCCACGAGCCGCTCGCTGAGCAGAATGGCGTCCTCGTAATTGCCGCCCTCCCAGGACATGAACGCCACCAGGACGTTCTGCCCCAACGCCAAGCTGCCGCTCTCCGTGGAGGAACTGTCGGCCAGCACATCGCCGGGCCGCACGCGCTGCCCCTTGCGGACCACCGGTCGCTGATCAATGCAGGTGCTCTGATTCGAGCGGCTGTACTTGCGTAGGGTGTACGTCTCCAGCGTGCCGTCGTCCTGCAAAACCACCACGCGATCGCCGGAAACGCTGCGGACCACGCCCTCGCTCTTCGCCACCAGCACCAGGCCGGAGTTAGCCGCGGCGGGACCTTCCATGCCGGTGCCGACATAGGGCGCTTCCGGCAACAACAGGGGCACGGCCTGCCGCTGCATGTTGGAACCCATGAGCGCGCGGTTGGCGTCGTCGTGCTCCAGGAAGGGAATCAGCGCCGCCGAAATGCCCACGACCTGAATCGGCGCCACGTCAATGTAGTCTACGCGATCCGGCGTTGTGAAAATGAACTGCTCCCCCTTGCGGGCGGCGATGCGCTTGAGCGCAAAATGGCCGTCCGCATCCAACAACGCGCTCGCCTGCGCGATGGTGTACGGCTCCTCACGGTCGGCGGAGAGATAGAGGACCTCCGGCGTGACCCGGGGGACGATTTTGATGGGCTCGCTCAGATTCAGCGCCGCGAGACGCCGGGCCAGCTCCGCGTCCACCTTCGTCTCTGCCGTAGCGACGACTTCGCCCGTGTCCGGGTCGGTCACGTCCTCGCGCAGGGTCTCGCCGAGCAATTCCTCCTCGGTGCCCTGTACCACCCGCAAAACTTTGCGGTACGGCGTCTCAATGAAACCCAGATCGTTGACCCGCGCGTAGGTGCCCAGACGTCCAATGAGGCCGATATTCGGGCCTTCGGGGGTCTCGATGGGGCAAATGCGCCCGTAGTGGCTATGATGAACGTCGCGGACGTCAAAGCCGGCGCGCTCACGGCGCAGGCCGCCCGGGCCCAGGGCCGAGAGCGTGCGCTTGTGCGTGAGACTCGACAGCGGATTGGTCTGCTCCATGAACTGCGAGAGCTGGCTGGAGCCGAAGAATTCCCGAATGGCCGCCACCACCGGACGGATATTGATCAGGCTGACCGGCGTAGGCGACTCCTCGCGGAGGCTCATGCGCTCCTTGACGACCCGCTCCATGCGGACGAGGCCCACGCGGATCTTGGACTGCACGAGCTCCCCCACTGTCTTCACCCGGCGATTGCCCAGGTGATCCATGTCATCGGGGCCGGCGACGCCGTTGTTGATGAGAATCATGCGTCGCGTGAGCGCCACGATGTCCTCTTTGGTGATCGTGCGGATGGTCATGGGGATGTTGAGGCCCATCCGTTGATTGAGCTTGTAACGTCCCACGCGCTGCAAGTTGTAGCGCTGCGGGTCGAACATCTGCGAGACGAGATATTCCTGAGCGTTGTCCAACGTCGGCGGATCGCCCGGGCGCATCCGGCGGTAGAACTCGATGAGCGCCTCTTGCGCCACCGTCCGTCCCGCCTTGGATTCCCAATTCGGCTCCTGCCGCATCGTGGTCGCTATCCAGGGATGATCCGGGTCGTTGTCGGCCTCAGCGAAGAGCTGGAAGAGCTCCTCATCCGTGCCCTGCACGAGGCTGGCGCTGTGCAGTTCGTCATCCACCGCAGCCAGAGCGCGGAGGAAAATG
Organism: Anaerolineae bacterium; assembly: GCA_018055515.1. Classification (GTDB taxonomy): domain Bacteria; phylum Chloroflexota; class Anaerolineae; order B4-G1; family SLSP01; genus JAAZNO01. Next base: position 2,524 of record JAGPHL010000133.1, on the reverse strand, counting down.
GTGATAGGCACCGTGCGCTTGCGGTTGAAGCGCAGGGTCAAATAGCCGGACTTGCGCGTCTCGAACTCCATCCAGGCGCCGCGATCGGGGATCAGCTTGGCCGTGGCCAGGCGCCGACCGCCATCCTCTTCCACACCGAAATACACGCCCGGGGAGCGAATCAGCTGGCTGACCACGACGCGCTCCGTGCCGTTGATGATAAAGGTCGCATTCTCCGTCATCTCCGGCAAATCGCCCAGGAAGATTTCCTGCTCGACAATTTCGCCCGTCTCGCGGACCAGCAAGGCCACGTCCACATAGAGGGGAATGGCGTAGGTGAGGTCCCGGTCCAGGCATTCCTGCTGGGTATACTTGGGCTCGCCAAAACGATATTTGAGGTCAAAACCTGCCTCCTGAGCCCTGGCGCCGGGAAGATACAGGCTCAACAGGCCATTGTAGCTCTCGATGGGTGAGATCTCGTCGAACAGCAACCAGAGGCCCTCCCCCTTGAGCCACTCGTAGGACTCCAACTGCACTTCGACCAGGCCAGGCAGGGGCAAGGCACTGGGAATGCGCGCATAGGATTTCATACCAAGATCGGCTACTAACATGCTCTTTTCATCCCTCCCGGAGCGCTTTCGGAACAGTCCGTCCGCAGAGCAGGTGTTTTACAAACACGCAAAGTGAAGCGGAGAGGGAATCCACCCCCGCTTCAATTCTCCGAAAATGCTGGCTTTCCATCGCGTAAGCAAACGAGCATTATACCATACTTTCAGATCTGTCAAACAGACCCGCGCTTTTGGCTCACGCGCTCAGGCGTCAGCACGCCCGGCGTCCGCATAGACGCCGCGATATTCCGGCGGCAACAGCTCGGCGATGCGATGCATGATGAAGGTCGTGGCCTCTTGCAATTCCGCCGAGCTCAACCGCCCCTCTTTGGACAGGCGAAACGGCTGCCCATAGACCACCCGAATCCGCATCCGGCGCAGATGTTTGAAATCCCGCACCATATTCTGCGTGCCGGTGATCGCCACCGGGATGATCGTCGCTCCCGTGCGCGCGGCCAGGAACGCCACGCCAGATTTCGCCGGCTGCAAGGCGCCGGTGCGCGAGCGCGTCCCTTCAGGCGCGATGCCCAAGGCCTCGCCGCGCCGCAGCAGCTCGATCGCCTGGAGCAGGGCCTCGCGGTCAAAATCGGTGCGCCGCACCCAGATCACGCCGGCCGCTTCCAAAATCCAACGGAACAACGGGTAGGACTTGTATTTAGTGGCCGCAAAAGCGTAGATGTGACGGGTCGGGGTAATGCCCAGGATGACGGTGTCCAGGCGGCTGACGTGATTGATGGCGACGATCAGCGGGCCTTCCTGCGGGATATTCTCCACGCCTTCTACTTCGATGTGGGCCAGCAGGCGAAACAGAAAGTTCACGACAGCGCGAATGGTGCGGTATTTTTTCGATTCAGGCATCTTCTATCCTCGTCTCTTCTTCTCGTCCACGAAGATCAGCGAACGCGCGTGGCCCAGGCAAGCGCCTCATACGCTGCCGGCGGCGTTTCTCCCTGGAAGGTGAGCAACATGGAAAAGGCGGCTCGGGCACCAGGGTCCAGCACAGGGATATCCAACACGGCCTCACGATATCCCAACACCAGCCCCTCGGCGTCAAAGAGGGTGACCACGACGGTCGCCAGCGTCACCGGTCCGCCAGACGCATTCACCAGGCTGCCCGTCACCCGGTATTGCGGGCCGGACATGCCGGCGCCGAGATCGGCGACGGTCAGAGGGACAAAATCCTCCGTGATGGCGCTGAGGGTCTCCGCCCGCAGCAGGGCAACACGCACGTCCACCGCCTGAGCAGGAGGATCGAGGAAAGTCACGGCGAAGGGAGCGCGCTGCTCTGGCTGTAGATAATCCACCGCCGCCAGCGCGGTCTGCTGCGCGAGAGGATTGCCCGCTGCATCCACTAGCACCACCTGAACCTGCAAGTTCGTCACCGGCGCGCCGATGATGTTGCGGACGGCCCCCAGGCACAACAATCCGCCTACGGCAGTGCGGCGCAAGGAGACGCCGACGAGCTCCAGGGGCTGTGGGGTCGGCGTGGGCAAAATGAGATTGCTGAGCGGCTCCCCCGCCAGGGGCAATTCGGCTTCCGCGGCCTGCAGAGGGATGATTAAAACCTGCCCGATGTTCAGATAATCATTGACGTCGAGGCCGTTAGCATAGAGGAGCGCATCCACGGTGACGCCATATTCCAGGGCAATGCCGAAGAGGGTGTCCCCCGAAGCGACGTAATGGACAACCGGCGTAGGCGAGGGCGAAGGAGTGAGGGTCGGCGTGGGCGGGATGGGGGTCAAGAAGGCCGCCGGTGCGAGGGTCGCCGTCGCTGTGGCGCGCGATGAAGCGGGCGGCATGGTGCCTCCGGTAGGTGTGGGCGCCGCCACCGGCGTGATGACGGTCCCACAACCGCTCCATACCCAGAGCCCCATGAGCAGGCAACCGATCCATAGCCAGCGATGTGAGCGTTCAGGTTTCACAAAGGGAAATTATAC
>JAGPHL010000132.1 GCA_018055515.1 Anaerolineae bacterium | reverse complement strand
CCCTTGACGTTTTTGGTTGCTTATGTAAAATAGACGTTTATGGAATTTCAAAGTACCGCACCGTTGATTGTTCAAGGCGATCGCACGGTCCTTCTGGAGGTGAATAATCCCCTCTATGAAGAGGCGCGCGATCATCTGGCGCGTTTTGCCGAGCTGGAGAAGAGCCCGGAGTACATTCACACGTATCGGCTGTCCTCCCTTTCGTTGTGGAACGCCGCCGCGGCGGGCCTCGCCGCTGAGGAGATCATCGAGGGTCTGGAGCGTTACGCCAAGTATCCCCTGCCCGAGAACGTCGTGACGGAAATCCGCGAGGCCATCTCGCGCTATGGACGGGTCCGGCTTGTGCCCGATCCCAATGACCCCACGCGCTTGCGGCTCATCTCGGACGATGTGCTGCTGTTGCTGGAGCTGGAGCGCAACCGGCATCTCAAGCCCTATCTGCTGGGCCGCATGGGCCCCCACACGCTGCAGGTGCCGGCGTCACGTCGCGGCCATGTCAAGCAGGCGCTGGTCAAGGCCGGCTATCCCGCTGAAGACCTGGTGGGGTATCTCCCCGGCGCTTCCCTATCCATGGAGTTGCGCTCCGTGTGTCAATCGGGGGCGCCTTTTCACATTCGGGATTATCAGCGTGACGCCGCTGACGTGTTCTGGGCCGATGGGTCGGAAGCGGGTGGCTCCGGGGTCATCGTCTTGCCCTGCGGCGCCGGCAAGACCATTGTGGGCATGGTAGTGATGGCGCAGGTGCAGGCGAATACCCTCATCCTCACGCCCAGCACGATCGCCGCGCGGCAATGGCGCACCGAGCTGCTGGATAAAACCCAGCTGACAGCTGACGAGATCGGCGAATACACCGGGGATCGCAAAGAAATCCGCCCGGTGACGATCACCACGTATCAAATCCTCACACATCGCAAGCGGGGCACTAAAGGCCAGCATTTGCGTCTCGAGGAGGAATTCCCCCATTTCGAGCTCTTCGGTCAGGCGGACTGGGGGCTGATCATTTACGACGAGGTCCATCTCCTGCCCGCGCCGGTGTTTCGCATCACCGCCGAGATCCAGGCGCGCCGACGCCTGGGCCTCACGGCGACCCTCGTCCGCGAGGACGGCCAGGAAGAGGACGTGTTCTCACTCATCGGGCCGAAGAAGTATGACGTCCCCTGGCGCGACCTGGAACATCAAGGCTGGATTGCGCCCGCCGTGTGTTGCGAAGTCCGCCTGCCCTTGCCGGATGAATTGCGGCTCGCCTACATCATGGCCGAGCGTCGGGAGCAGTACCCCATCGCGGCGCAGAGTCCGCTCAAGTTGCGCATATTGGACGAGTTGCTGCAATATCACCGCGATGACAACGTGTTGATCATCGGCATGTATCTGGAGCAGTTGCAGCAGGTCGCCGAGCGTTACGGCTACCCCCTGATCACCGGCAAAACCTCCAACCGCGAGCGGGAATTGCTCTACGAAGATTTTCGCCTGGGGAAGATCAAGCATTTGGTCGTCTCCAAGGTCGCCAATTTTTCGATTGACTTGCCCGACGCCAACGTGGCGATCCAGATTTCGGGCACTTTTGGCTCGCGCCAGGAGGAGGCTCAACGCCTGGGGCGCATTCTGCGGCCTAAGGCGGACGGCAGCCAGGCTTATTTCTACACCCTGGTGAGCAAAGAGACGATTGATCAGGAATACAGCGCCAATCGCCAGCGCTTTTTGACCGAGCAGGGTTATCGTTACGTGATCCTCTACGAAGATGAAATCCCCTCTGCGTTGCCCGAGCTGGCCCTCAGACCGTCCGAGGCCGCTGTTTGAGATGCCCAGGATGGCGTTGTTGACCCTCCCCTACGCGGTACAGTCCGATGGTCGCACCGAATGGTCGGGCGTCGGGTCGCTTTTTCATGTTACACGCAGGATGGCTACGCTGCTATGAGCCGAACTGAATACGAGAACCGTCTCCGCGAGGCGACGCCGGAATTGGGATATGGGGTGAGCGACCCACCGGCAACGACCGCGATCGGGGATGTCGCTGAGGCAAAGGAGCTCTTGCTCATGCTCGGGCGCGGCGTGAGCAATGAAGTGTACATCCAGGAGGCCGTCGAAAAAATCGTTGCGGAGGCCTGGCCCGTGGCGCTGTTGCGCGAGCAGATCCAAAAGCTGGGCGTGCGTCCGCAGGGGCGCACCCGGGCGGACCTCGCTCAGCAGCTGATGACGCTCTTCTACGATCGCGGGCGCCTGGAGCTGGTCTTCAATAGCCTGGATGAAGAGACGCGGATGTTCTATGCGGAATTCCTGCTCAATTTACAATTCGGCGACCAGGACCCCAATCGCAGCAAGGACATCCTGGTTTTGCGGCCGATTGAAACGCCCGTGAATGTGCTCGTTCAGCGGATCGTGGACGCCGGCCTGGTATTTGCCGATGATATGGGCCTGATGCAAATGCCGCCGATGTTGTATCGCAACCTGCCCCACATCAGTGTGCCGGCGGAACCTTTCACCCCCCTTCATCCCCCCGCGCGGATCGCGCTCGCTCGTCCGGCGCTTACGGTGACGCAAATCCAACAATTCCTGGGATTGGTGGAAGCGCGTAAATTCAAATTGCGCCCCGTGCGGACCTGGAAAGCGCTCGAGAAGGGGACGCGAGTTTATCTCAAGGGGGTCCTGCCGACACCCGAGAGCGCACGGACGCTGGCCAAAGCCGGTACGGCGGACAAAGTGGTGCTGGAGCTGCTGCCGCCGGAACCGTTGTTGCTGGCCGACGATCTGGAAACGCTGGGACGACTGTTGAATCTTTCTCCCGCACTCGTCGAGGTAATGTACCAGCTGCTGCTCGCGTTGGGTGTTTTGCGTCCGGGGACGCCGGTCCGACCGGAGCCAGCGCTCGCGGAGGCGTTCCTCGCCCTGGAGCCCGGGGAACAGCTGGCGGCCATGGCGCGCCGGCTGATGATAATCGGCGCCTGGAGCCCTTCCTGGAATTTCTGGCGCGAGGGGGACGTGCGCCTGCAATGGATGTTCTCCCCGTATTGGGCCATGAACTTCGATGCCCAGCTCTTTTCGCAGGCGTTTTCGCATTTGGGCATCCTGGTATTGCGTTACCTGGCGTTGTTGCCGCACGAGCAGTGGCTGGCGGCCGACTCTGTCGCCAATTTGCTGCAGCATTTCCTGCCCGGAAGCGAGTCGATCTCTCGGCAGCTGAAATTTTCCGATACGCGAGGCTCTTGGGAAGGATTCCTGGGACAGTATCTGGAGGCGCTGTTGACGGGCCCCCTGCACTGGCTGGGCCTTTGTGATGTGGGACGTGACCGCCGGGGCGTCTTTGCCGCTTTCCGTCTTCATTACTTGCAGAACGTCGTGTGGGGGCAGGCGCAGGCCATCCCGTTGCCACCAACCGTATGGCGCGGCGATCGACCCGACGTGTGGTTCTGGAAACAAGAGCGCCTGTGGCTGCGCCCCCCCGTTCCCGCCGAGGTGATGCAGCTGCTGCAAGCCTGGGCCGAGCCTGTGGGAGCCGAGCAGGACTTCCTGGTGTATCGCCCTGACGTCGAACGCCTTTATGCCGCCTTCGAGGCCGGTGAAACGACCGCGACGCTGCGCGAGCGCTGGATCAAGGCCACCGGCGCGGTCCCGCCGCCGGAACTCGCGCAGTGGTGGGAAAACTGGCAGCAACGCTATGGGCACATTCGCCTGTACCCGCAGCAGGCAGTCCTCGTCGCGGCAGACGCTTTGACCTTAAGAGAAGTGCAGGTCGCGCTGCCCGAATTACGGGAGGGCCTGCTGGGAGTCATCAATTCCAGGACGGCTTTGCTCCGTTCGGAGAAAGTGGACCAACTGCTCCTGCAATTGACGGCGCGTGGCTACATGCCCAAAGAGATCCGTTCCACCGATGTGGCCCCGGTGGCCTCGCCGCTGGATGCGAAGGCAGAGTGAGTCATGGAAGCGTTGCGTGTCACCCTTGATTTGTATGACGCCCCCCTGGTGCGGCAGATAGCGGAGACGCTGGAGTTCAGCGAGGCCGATCTTAAAGCTCCCAAGTCCACGCTGATAAAGCGCCTGCTCGTCGAAATCCCCCGCCGGGCGGCTTCCCGCGACTTCATCCAGGCGCTTTCGGAGACCGAACGGGGGATCCTGGCGCTGGTGTTGGATCGTGGCGGGCAGATTGCTGCCGGTGATTTGGTGGGAACGTTGATGACCACCGGCCTGCTGTCGCCGACAAAGCCGACGGATGAAGAGACCACGATCTCCTCCCGGTTAGAGGCCTTGCTGCGGCCGTTATTGCTGCGGGGGCTGCTGGTCAACCTGACGCCGCCGTTGGACTACGAGACGCGCCGACATTTGCAGCCCGTGTACGAGGTGGGGATCGCGCCAGAAGTGGCGTCGGTGCTTCCCCGTGCGCTGCTCAAAGTGCCCCAACCCGATGTGCAACGTCTTACCATCGCCCCCCCCTCGCAGGTTGCCTCTGGCGATCCCGAAATGCTGGTGCGTCAGTTGTTCTTTGTCTGGTCTGGCTTGCTCCGCAACCCGGCGCGGCAGTTGAAGAGTGGCTCCATCGCCAAGGCCGATTTGCGTCGGCTGGCGCGAGAGCTCAATATGGATGTGGAGACGCAAGCCGATGCCTTGTACGACATGATCGCTCTCCTGTCATCGGCCGGATTGTTGCGCTTCGAGGGGGGCAGCGTTGTGGCGGTGGACGACGAGCGCGTACAACGCTTCTGGCAGCAAGACGCCGGCGCGCAGTACCGCGAATTGTTCAATGCATTCCTTAACGTGGAAAGCTCTCCCGTAATCGAAACCTCCATGCTGTATCGCTTCTATGGCTACGGCTATGGGTCATATCAAATCAACTCCTACAAGGCGTTGAATCAACAGCTCATGACTGCTGTTCGCCCTTTGATTGACGTGCCCTGGTTTTCGTTCGATACCCTCCTGCTGTTGCTGACCCGGGGCAAGCCGGGGAGCTTCGCCTTGCCCGCTAATCTGTTGCGCGTGATGGAAGAGCAGCTGCGCCGGAATATGCTCGGGTCCGGAAACAAGTCGTTTGTGTCCAAGATGACCAGGGATTTGCAAGACCTGGACGCGGCCACCGCCGTGGAGCTTTTGGCCCACTGGCAGTGGCTTGGCGTCGTGGACATGGGCTACCAGGAAGGGCGCAGCGCTCCCTCGGCCCTACGGCTCACTCCCCTGGGGCGCGCCATTTTCCGCCAGGAGGCTTTCACCTTCAATGGCGGCGTAGGACAGGTGATCCTGCAGCCAGATTTCCAGATCCTGGCATTGGGACCGGTGTCGCTGGGGACCCTTGCAGGAATCGAGCGCTTCGCCGACCGTGAGACGGTGCAGCCGGCCACGGTCGGGTATCGCCTGACGCGCAGCAGCATCTATCGTGCTCTGCAGAAGGGGACTTCCATCGGCGTGATTTGTGGCTTCCTGCGGCAAGTCACCCAACAGCCTTTGCCGCAGAACGTCGAGCGCACCCTGGAGGAATGGGGCGCGCAGCACGAGCGGATCGTGGTGCGGCGAAATGTGGTGGTTCTGCAGACCGACACGGCTGCGCAACTCGATGTCCTGTTGGCAGACCCCATCCTGCAACCCTGGCTGCAGCAGCTCGATGAATACACGGCGGTGGCTGATACCCGCTACACGCAGCAGATTCAGGATCGCCTGTGGCGCTTGGAGCTCTTGCCGGCCGTCTCCAGGGGACCCGAAGCTGACCTGTCGCACAGCCTCATTTGGGACGATGGGCGCCTGCTTCCGCGCCTTACCCCGCCGAGCCTGTACGTCACGGGGATCGTGCAGCGCTTCGCGGCCCCCGAAGCGCCTGGCTGGCGGCTGACGGCCGCGAGCGTGCGGGAGGCCATCAACACCGGCTATTCCGTCCCCGACCTCATCGCGCAGATCGAGCGCCTCACCGGCGCGCCCCTGCCGCCGGAATGGCAGCAGCGCCTCAAAGCCTGGGGCAGTCATTATGGCGGCGCCAATCTCCTGCAGGCGCACCTGCTGCGACTGGAGAGCGCCGCCCTCCTCGCCGAAGTGCGGGAGGCCGATCGGCAACTCAGCCGCTGGCTGCATCCCCTCGCCCCCGAGAGCGACGTGGCGATCATTGATGAACGTAATTGGGAAGCCGCGGTCGCCCGCCTCACGGAGCTGGGCGTTCACATTGAAGAGGGCCGCTGGTGGTGAGCGCGGGCCGAGCGCTCGCTGACTTCCGTCCGCTCCCTTTCTTGACGCGCTTCTCCCCCTGCACTATAATGCCCCTGTGGAGGTGACATGGCCGGCATTTTCGAAAGCCTACGCAAGACGCGCAACGCCGTCTTTGGACAGATTGCTACCCTGCTGGGCACAGGGGATATTACCGACGCGACCTGGGACGAGCTGGAAGAGCTCCTGATTCGGGGCGATGTGGGGGTGGAAACTTCCGCCGCGCTGGTGCAACGGCTGCGAAAGCGCGCGTCTGAGGAAGGCATCGTCAAGGCGACGAAACTGCTGGAGGTGTTGGAGCAAGAGGTGCTGGCGTTGCTGCCACAACCGCAGCCGCTCAACCTCGATTGGCCGCTCGCCGTCATCCTCATTGTCGGCGTCAACGGTTCTGGCAAGACCACGAGCATCGCCAAACTGGCCTATCGCCTCAAAGGGGAGGGCCGCAAGGTGATGCTGGCAGCGGCGGATACTTTCCGCGCCGCGGCGATTGATCAGCTCAAAATCTGGGGCGAGCGCGCTGGAACCCCGGTCGTCGCCGGCCCGGAGGGCGGCGATCCCGGCGCTGTGGTCTACGAGGCCATCCAACAGGCGCGTTCGCAGGGGATGGATACCCTGATTGTGGACACGGCGGGACGCCTGCACACGCAACACAACCTCATGGCGGAGCTGGAAAAGCTGCGCCGCATCATTTCCACCCGTGTGGCGTGGGCTCCCCACGAAACCCTGCTCGTCCTCGACGCCACGACCGGTCAGAATGGCATGGCGCAGGCTCAACAATTCACCCAGGCGGTCAAAGTCACCGGCATCATTCTGGCCAAACTCGACGGCAGCGCCAAGGGGGGGATGGCGCTTTCCATCGGCAACGAGCTGGGATTGCCGATCCGTTTTGTGGGCACCGGCGAGAAAATGGGGGATTTCGCCCCCTTCGATCCGCGGGCCTTTGTTGAAGGACTGTTGCATTCCGCATAAAGAGCGCGCTGGCGTGATCCGTAACCCGTGAGTCGTGAACAGAGATCGCAGCGGCTCTCTACTCACGGCTCACTGAGTTCTATTTTCGCAGGGGAGGTATTGGACGCAGATTTCCGCTGACACGCATGACGTATTTGCTGAGGAGACGCCATGTGCTGGCGTACACCATCCAAGCATGAAAATGTGCGGTAACTGCTCAGCCTGACGCCAGGTAGCCAGACGGCAATGGATGAACCTTTGCAATCTGTAGCTTTTGCCC
>JAGPHL010000131.1 GCA_018055515.1 Anaerolineae bacterium | reverse complement strand
ATGCCCCTATCGTTCATCGGTTGACATTTTTGCGGGTGGGCGTATAATTATTGATGTTTGAGACGACTGTGGAGTAGCACTGTGATGAAGGAAATCATCTATCTCATGATCCGGATGAACCGCGTTTTCGGGAACGCCGGTGATTACCCTTGTCGCAGTGCGCCTCTCGGTAGGTTGACATAAAGTGAGTGTCACAAGGCCGTGGGTCACTGCGAAACCCACGGCCTTTTTTATTCTCGTCATCCCTCTTGGAGGCCGTGGGACCCGAACCACGGCCTTTTTTTGTCCTATACAAGCGGTTGACGGAGGAACATCATGAAAACAAGCGAGCGTGACATGGCATTTTCGGACATCCCGGCGTCTTTGAGCGTGCGCCCGGCGACGTTTGACGACGCGGTCGTCGTCACGGAGCTGCTTCGCCGCTGTTCGTTGGAGGAGGTCGGGCGCTCTGAATTTGAGGTGGAGGAGCTGCGCCATGACTGGCAATCTCCCGGCTTCGACCTCGCACAGGATACCCGGGTGGTCTTTACCCCGGAGGGGCGCCTCGTGGGCTATATCGAGTCGTGGGCGACCGCGCCGTATGTCCGTCTGTACTGTTGGGGACGGGTGGACCCGCAGTATCGCGGGCGAGGCATCGGTAGCTCTTTGCTGCGGTGGGCGGAGGCTCGGGCGCGCGAGCAGCTCCTGCTGGCGCCAGCAGGGGCGCAGGTGACGCTGACGCAGGGGACGCACGCCACCGATTTGCGAGGGCGAGCGTTGTTGGAAACGCAGGGCTTCGCGCCGACGCGCTACTTCTCGCGGATGGCGATGGAGCTGGATGGCCCCGTCCCGGAGCCGGTGTTGCCGGAGGGGATCGTGATTCGCCCCTTTGTGCCGGGGAGGGAGGAGCGCGCGCTGATTCAAGCGGTCGGCGCGGCGTTCAAGGATCATTGGGGCCATGTGGAGCGTCCCGAGGAAGAGGAGTTCCGTCAATGGCGGCACCGGATGGACGACCCAGAGTTTGACCCGTCGTTGTGGTTCGTGGCGGCGGCGGATGGGCAGATTGCCGGCATGTCGTTGTGTGACAGCCACCTCACGGAAGACCCGGACATGGGCTGGGTGGGCACGCTGGGTGTGCTGCGTCCATGGCGGCATCAAGGGCTGGGACTGGCGTTGCTGCATCACAGCTTCCGCGAGTTCCAACGGCGGGGACGGCGGCGGGTCGGCCTGAGCGTGGATGCGCAGAGCCTCACCGGCGCGACCCGCCTCTACGAGCGGGCCGGCATGAGGATGGTGCGGCAGTACGTCCACTATGAGAAGGAACTCCGTCCAGGGGGAAGTCTGGCGACGTTGAATCTGGATGCGTGAGGGGAATCTTTTGCGGCGAGGGCGCTGCAGGGGCTCCTGGTTGAAATTCAAGTTGATTCGAGGGTGAAATGATGTCGGAGACAGGCACTGTACAGGGGATTTCGATCGCCGTAGCGGGAGCGCCGGCGATTGCGGGGTTGACTTTCCGCGGCTTTCGCGGGGAGAGTGACTATCCGGCGATGGCGGAGGTGCTGCGTCTGGCGCGGGAAGCGGATGCGCTCGATGGGGTGGAATCGGCGGAGGACATTGCCCGCCAGTATCGCTATCTGAGTAACTGCGATCCCTACCGGGACATGCTGTTCGCGGAAGTGAACGGGCAGGTGATCGGCTATGGGCGCGCGTGGTGGCTGCAGTTCGATGACGGGACGCGGGCCTACATGCATTTCGCGCAGGTGATTCCCGCCTGGCGCGAGGCCGGCATTCGACGCGCGATGTTGCGTTACAACGAGCGCCATCTGCGGGAGATCGCCGCTGCGCACGAGGCCGCAGCTCCCGTGCAGATGTTCGAATGCTGGGCCAACACGACGGAGGAGGATTGGACGGCCTTGTTGCAAGCGGAAGGGTATCAGCCGGTGCGCCATGGCTATTCCATGGTGCGCTCGAATCTGGAGGACCTGCCTCAGGTTCCCTTGCCGCCGGGGCTTGAGGTGCGACCGGTGCAACCGGATCAGATCGAGACCATCTGGCGCGCGGCGCAGGAGGCCTTTCGGGATCATTGGGGCTACAACGACGAGGAATGGGACCTCAAGCACCTGCGCGAGTGGCAGGAGATGCCGACCTTCACGCCGGAGCTGTGGCAGGTGGCGTGGGAAGGCGAGCAGGTCGCCGGGATGGTGTTGAACTTCATTGATGCCCAGGAGAATGCGGCTCAAGGACGGTTGCGAGGCTACACGGAGACGATCTGCGTCCGTCGTCCCTGGCGCCGACGGGGTCTGGCGCGCGCGTTGATCGCCCGCAGCTTTGAGGTGCTCAAGGCACAAGGGATGACCGAAGCCGCGCTGGGCGTGGATGCGGAAAATCCCAACGGCGCCCGGCAGCTGTATGAGAGCCTGGGCTTTGTCACGGTCAGAGACTTTGTGACCTATCGCAAGCCGTTGCGAGAAGGTCCGCCGGGGTTGCCTCCCGGAAAGGAAGAAGGATAATGGCACAGAACACACTACCACTCAATCTCACGGGTGAGACACGGGGACGACGAACGATGCAAGCACTGGCCTTTGATCTGAAGCAAACGGTGACGCGCAACCGCGCGGTGGGGCTTTGGCGGATGATGACGGGCTATCGCCTGATCTACCTGGGCGCGCTGGTGAGCGTGGCGTTGGGCGCGACCGCCCACACAGCCACGTTCTTGCTGCTGCAATACGTGGTGGACGAGGTCCTGACGCAGGGCCAGCACCTGGGCCAGCTGCCCTGGCTGGCGCTCGGCTTTGTGGTCCTGGCAGCGGCGGAAGGGCTGTTCTCCTATCTGCGGGGTATCTGGGCGGCCAGGACTTCGGAAGGCATCACGCTGCGCCTGCGCAACTATCTCTACGACCACATTCAGCGGCTGTCGTTCACGTATCACGATCACGCCAGAACGGGCGAGCTGATCTCGCGGGCGACTTCGGACGTGGACGCGGTGCGGCGCTTCTATGCCGATCAGGCCATCGGCATTGGCCGGATCGTGGCGCTGTTTGTGATCAACTTCAGCATGATGCTGCGGCTGAACCGCACGCTGGGCCTGCTTTCGATTGTGGTGATGCCGGTGGTCATCCTCGTCTCGTATCTGTTCTTCGGACGGGTGTCGAAGGCGTATGAGGCGTATCAGGAGCAGGAGGCGCAGCTTTCGACCACACTCCAGGAGAATCTGATGGGCGTGCGGGTGGTGAAGGCGTTCGCCCGCCAGCGCTATGAGATGGACAAGTTTGAAGAGCAGAATTCCGAGAAGTACCGGCGCGGAAAGAAGCTCACGGCAATGAACTCGTTCTACTGGCCCTTCTCCGATGTCCTCTGCGGGGCGCAGACGCTCATCGTGATGGGCACCGGGGCGATAATGGCGACGCGGGGGGAGATCACCCTGGGGACGTATCTGGCGATTATCGGGATGGTAGGCGGGGTCATCTGGCCTCTCCGCAACCTGGGCCGGCTGATCGTGGACGTGTCGCGGGGCCTGGTCTCGTTCGGGCGTGTGGCGGACATCATCGCCGAGGAGCGCGAGGACATCGAGAGCGGGCTGGCCCTACCGGACGAGGGTGGGCTGCGCGGGGAAGTGCTCTTCGACCACGTCAGCTTTGCCTATCAGCCGACGCTGCTGGAGGCGGAAGATCCTGGCGGAGGCAACGGCAAGGGGCCGTCGGAGGCGTCCAGGATGGTGGAAGTGTTGCATGACATCTCGTTCCACGTCAAGCCGGGACAGACGATCGCGTTGCTGGGGTCAACGGGCTCGGGCAAGACGAGCATCGTCAACTTGCTGCTGCGCTTCTACGACTATCAGGACGGGCACATCATTCTCGATGGCCGGGAGCTCACCGAGATCTCGCGGGCGACGTTGCGGCGGCAGATCGGCATTGTGGAGCAGGAGCCGTTCCTGTTCTCGCGCTCGATCCGCGACAACATTGCCTACGGCGCGGGGCGCGAGGTGACGGAGGCGGAAGTGATTGAGGCCGCGAAGGCGGCCGCCATCCACGATGTGATTCTCTCCTTCCCGCAGGGGTATGACACGCTCGTCGGGGAGAAGGGCGTCACCCTCTCGGGGGGACAGCGGCAGCGCGTGGCGATCGCCCGGACGCTGCTCAAGAACCCGCGTATCCTGGTGCTGGACGACGCGACTTCTTCGGTAGACACTGAGACGGAGATCCAGATCGAGGCGGCGCTGGAGCGGCTGATGGAGAACCGGACCACGTTTGTCATCGCGCACCGCATTCAGACGGTGATGCAGGCGGATTGGATTCTGGTGCTCGATCGGGGACGTGTCGTCCAGCAGGGCGTGCACGAGGATCTCATCAAGGAGGAAGGCCTCTACCGCCAGATCTACCAGATTCAGGCGCGGATCGAAGAAGAAGTGGAGCGAGAAGTGGCGCAGGCGTGAGCCGCGAGGCGCCCTAACGAGATTTTTACCTGGAGTCTTACCATGTCTGACTACGATGAATTTCAAGAGGAAGAGTTTACTACACAGTTCAACGGCAAAGTGCTGGTGCGGATTTTCGAACAGGTGAAGCCGTACTGGTACTGGGTGGCAGGTTTCATCGTGATGATTGCCAGCACCTCGGTGATGGATTCGTACTTCACCTACTTGAGCAAGCGCATCATTGACGAGGGGATCATGGCAGGGAACGAATCCCATCTGCTGCGCCTGCTGGTGATGTACGGGGGGATGGTGTTACTGGAGGCAGTGCTGGTGTTCGGGTTCATCTACCTGGCGGGCGTGCTGGGCGAGCGGGTGCAGTACGACATCCGCCGCAAGGCCTTCAATCATCTGCAGGAGCTGTCGTTTTCGTATTTTGACCGGACGCCGGTAGGATGGATCATGTCGCGGGTGACCTCCGATTCCGAACGCATCGCGCAGCTGGTCACCTGGGGCATTGTGGATACGACCTGGGCGGCGTTGAACATCATCACCTCCATGGTGTTTATGGTGCTCATCAACTGGCGCCTGGCGTTGATCGTGGCGTTGATTCTGCCCGTGATGGGGGTGATCACCTTTTACTTCAAGAAGCGCATTCTCACGGAATACCGTCGGATGCGCCGGCTGAACTCGATCATCACGGGGGCGTACAACGAGAATATCTCCGGCGTGCGGGTGGTAAAGGCGCTGGTCCGGGAGAAGCAGAATCTCGTGGAATTCGGGGAGAAGACCTCGAACATGTACCGGGCGGCGTATCGCGCGGCGTGGCTGTCCGCGCTGTTCCTGCCCCTGGTGCAGCTGGTGGGCGCGTTGGGCGTCGGCGCGATCATCTGGTACGGCGGTTTTCAGGTCCGCACTGCCGGCATGACCATCGGCGGGATCCAGGCGTTCCTTTCGTATCTGACGTTCATGATGTGGCCGTTGCAGGACCTGGCGCGGGTGTACGCGGAGATGCAGCACAGTGTGGCTTCGGCGGAGCGGGTGTTCTCGCTCATTGACTCGAAGCCGGACGTGGTGGACCGTGAGGACGCGGTGGATCCGGGCAACATCCGGGGCCGGATCGTTTTCGAGGACGTGAGTTTTCAGTATGAAGAAGGCAAGCCGGTGCTGGAGCACTTCAACCTGCACATCGCGCCGGGGGAGCATCTGGCCATTGTCGGACCGACGGGCGGCGGCAAATCCACCATCGTCAACTTGCTCTGCCGCTTCTACGAGCCGACGAGCGGGCGGATTCTCATTGACGGGCGGGACTACACGGAGCTGACGCAACAGGGCATTCAGTCGCGGGTGGGCATGGTGCTGCAGACGCCGCACCTGTTTTCCGGCACGTTGCGGGAGAACATCCGTTACGGGCGACTCGAGGCCACCGACGCGGAAGTGGAGGCGGCGGCGAAGATCGCGCACGCGCACGACTTCATCGTAGAGATGGAACACGGGTACGAGGAACAGGTCGGTGAGGGCGGCGTGCTGCTCTCGGTGGGACAGAAGCAGCTCATCAGCCTGGCGCGGGCCGTGCTGGCGGACCCGGACGTGCTGATCATGGATGAGGCGACGAGCTCGGTGGACACTCTGACCGAGGCGCGCATCCAACAGGGGATGGCGGCGGTGATGGCGGGGCGCACCAGCGTGGTCATCGCGCACCGGCTTTCGACCATCAAGAGCGCGGATCGGATTTTGGTGATCCAGGACGGGCGCATCGTGGAGGTGGGCACGCACCGCGAGCTGATTCAGAAGCGGGGGGCGTACTACGACCTCTACACGCGGCAGTTCCGCCGGGCGCTGGAACAGCAATACGGCGTCTACCAGGCGGCGGGGGCGTAGGAACGCGATCCGCATTACAAGGACGATTTCCCCTCCAGGGGAATTTGACACGCAAGGGCGCGCCGATAGAGCGCGCCCTTGACGTCTGTGCGCGGCGTCCTATACTGCGAGCATTGGCCGGGGACAGACTCCCCGGCCTGACACAGGCATGGCAGACCCGGAACTCATGCCGGAGCCGTACCCAAATTCCATGGCGGAGCGCGTGAGGGGACTTCCTCCCTCTCCTCCGCCGTCACACAGGCAAAGGCGCGCTATGACGAACAAACTCTCCCGTAATGATCCCTGTTGGTGCGGCAGCGGCAAGAAGTACAAGCACTGCCATTTCAAATCCGATATGCTGGGGCTGACGGCGCCGGGAAGCGCCGGGCATCCGCAACGCCCCGATATTATCATCAAGACGCCGGAGCAGATCGAGGGGATCCGCCGCAGCTGCCAGCTCACCCGGCGCATCCTCGATGAGATCACGCCGCGCATCGCCTCGGGGATTACCACGGACGATATCAATCGCTGGGTGCATGAGTTGACCGTGGCTGCCGGCGCGATTCCTGCGCCGCTCCACTATCGCGGTTTCCCCAAGAGCGTCTGCACGTCCCTCAATGAGGTCATCTGCCACGGCATTCCCGGCGACCGGCTGTTGGTGGAAGGCGACATCCTCAATGTGGATGTGACCTCGATTCTCGACGGCTACTATGGCGACGCGAGTCGCATGTTCCTCGTCGGGGAGGTCGCGCCCGAAGCGCGTCGGTTGGTCGAGGTGACCCGCGAATGTCTGGAGCTGGGCATCGCGCAGGTGCGCCCCGGAAACACGACGGGTGACATCGGACATGTGATTCAGCAGCACGCCGAAAGTCAGGGGTACAGCGTGGTGCGGATGTTTGTGGGGCATGGGGTGGGGGTGCACTTCCATGAGCCGCCCGATATTGCTCATTATGGACATCCGCACACCGGGGTATCGCTCGTCCCCGGCATGATTTTCACCATCGAGCCGATGATCAACATCGGGACCTATGAGGTGGTCATCCTGGATGACGGCTGGACCGCGCTCACGGCAGACGGTTCCCTCTCGGCGCAGTGGGAGCACACGGTGTTGGTGACAGCGGACGGCGTGGAAGTGCTGACGGCGTAGTGGGGAGCGGGGGAGCAGCGAGAAAGAACCCATTACCC
>JAGPHL010000130.1:3035-7662 GCA_018055515.1 Anaerolineae bacterium | reverse complement strand
GTGGTATAGAGTGCAGCGATATGTTGCTCGTTGATGATCCGCCGTCCTGCAGGTACGGCGAACGGCAACCAGCCGAGTTGCTCATCTACCAGTAATAGCCAACGTGTGATCAACTGCCTGAGGCGCCAGGGAAGATAGGTGGGAAGTCGCAGAATGGGGGTGTGATAGACTGCAACATCTTTTGGAATTTCTGCAAGAAGCGAAGCATCTTGCAGTTTTCCTGTAGGCTTTGCCGTCAGGATTACGGGTTGCCATCCAAATTGTGGCAGATATTTGACGAACTTCAGCGTGCGCTGCACACCCGCTCCCCCCTGAGGGGGAAAGTAGTAGGCAATGACCAGGACTTTTCGCATCGCTGTCTCTGAGCCGTACATTTGCGCAGATCCTTCTTTACCCCTTTTCGTAGAGCGCAATCCACCAGAGAAAGGTGTGACGTTTGGGCCACAGACGTTTGAGCCATGCGCTCTTTTTCGAGGGCTGTGACGGCCATGCTGACGAATCGCTTTCGCGATGATAGCCACATTGGGGACAAGTTGCATACCATGGGAAGGATTTCCCTCTTCCGCGCAACCGTCCTATTGCAAGACGCAAGCGCGCGAAGAGCAGAAGTTGGACCGGCGCAATCCCGGCGGCTCGCACAAGTTTGAGAGGCAGGGCTGAAGGAAACAAAGTCTCCAGATCGTTTTTCGTGAAACTCCGCACATGATTATAGGGATGAAAGCGACATTTGCAGAGAGGGCAGGTGACTTGGGTTAAAAGGCGATCCTCGCAATAAGGCACTGTAATCAATACGAAATTTCTGGCGACCCGGTTTATCTCACGCAAAACGGAAGGAAAAACGGGGTAGGGCAAATGTTCGAGTACTTCCAGGCAAACGACCGCATCAAAACTGCTATCCGGGAAGGGCAAAGCCGCTGCATTGGCCTGGCATCGTGGCTCGCTCATTTGTTGCAATGCTGCCTGGCTGCGGTCAACTCCGACAGTCTGATGCGTTTTTGATAGCTGGCCCGTCAGCAGCCCGTTGCCGCAACCTACGTCGAGAACAGATTTCACGTCGGCGGGCAGCCATTGAGCCACTACCTGTACGCGCGCCGAATCTGGGCCTTCGTATCGTCCAGGCGCCCAAAGGGTGGGATTTTCATAATACAGATGCTCAAATGAGGCAGTCGTGTTCATGCCTTGTTGCCCGGTCTGAATCTTACTCCTAAGTTTAGCAGAAAATCACGGATTTCCGCATCACGATACAAGAGCCCTCCATAATATGCTCCACTGACGAGCACCGCCATGATTACAATGATCTCATGGGTGGCTTGTCTCCACTGACAGAACAGCAGAATGCCGAGAAGGGGGAGCGCATAACCGCCATACTTCAGAACAGTGAATAAAGCTTTGCGCCAGGAAGCTCCTGCTAGATGAAGATTCCAGAGCGATAATCCTCCGTACACCAGAATTCCTGTGCCCGACCAGATGCCCAGAGTCAGGTAGATGTTTTTGTGGAGCCCCCCGACCATCAGAGCACACACACGTGTGAGGAGAATTGCAGTATGCACGACCAAAGCGAGTTCCTGGCGTTCCAGGATGGCGAACAAATTGCTCAGCGGTGATGAGATAAACAGGAAGAATACCCACATGCCAAGGATTTGAGCGAATTTACCCGCCTCAATCCAATTTTCACCGAACACTACAGCAAATAGCTCTTGCCCGGCGACTGTCAACAGCAATGCGGGAAATAATCCCAACGCCACCAGCCATCGAAATACTTTTTCGACTGTAGTCCTGAGCAATTCTGGGTTGTGGCGTAGTTCTGCGGCACGCTGGAAAAATACTTGTGCAATGGCTCCGCCTACAAGTGTCATGGGCAGCAGAATGACGCGGTTGGAGAGTGAATAATATCCCACAATCGTCTGTGAAAAGAATGCCGACAGCATGAGGGTAGGGAGCTGCCAGGAAATCGTATTGATCAACCCGCCCCACAAGTCAACCAGGGGGAATTTCCGATACCTTACCAGGCTAGTACGAATTTGTGTCCAATGAATGCTTTGACGAAAGAGAGGCCAGGCTTCGTGCAGTACTTGGGCAGTCAGTGTCCCGGTAAAAACGCTGGTCCCGGCGATCCAGGCCCCGGTCAGACTGCCTAAGGTGGCTTTGCCTATCGCTGCCAATCCCAATTGGAAGGTACTGGTTGTTGCAGAAGCTGCGACCCTTGCAATGGACAGGCGCCCAAAATGCTTCATGCGGGAATTCCAGTAATTCATAATCTGGAAAATGCCTTGCTCTAACAAAGCGATGGGAACTAACCATACAAAAGCCCCTAGCTCTGGTGCGCGCAGCAATTTAGCAACGTGATCCTGATTGGGAACCAGGGTGAGTGCTGCGATTGAACTGACGAACAGCGCCGAAAGGAAAGCTGTCGCGGCTACATTGGCGGCTTCTTCATCGTCTTTGGGAAGCAAGATGGCAAATTCATAGCGCAGACAAACAATCGCGGTGAGAATTCCTACTAGGGAAGCTAAAACTGCTTGAGTGCCGATGATCGCTGGTGAGTACAGACGCGCCAGCACAGGGGCCGTGAGCACCGTGATGGCTTGCGCCAGGGTAGTGCCCCCTACCAGTTTGAGGACATCGCCGGCAAAGCGGCTTTTACGTCGCGGCGTTGGGGGGGGCGAGGCAGTGGATGGGGAGACTTCAGAGGGCACGGGCTTTGCCTACACTTCGATAATGCCATTTGGTCGCAAGAGCTGCGCTTTGCCTGCCGTCCACCAGAATGGGCGCTGTTAGTCGCTCACTCAGCACGGCCCACTCCAGCTCCCGGTACGCGCGATGCGCCACCATCAGCACCGCCGCGTCGCAGCCCTGCGCCAGCGCATAGACATCCCCCTGATACCCCGGCACGTACGGATCGTGGATCACCACCTCGGCGCCCCGCTCGCGCAGCTGTTCGACCAGCACCGCGCTGGGACTGTTGCGCGTGTCGTCGGAGTTCTCCAGGTACGCGTACCCCAACACCAGCACCCGCGCCCCGGCGAGGGGGCGTCCCGCCTCCGCCAGCGCCTCTTCCAGCAGCTCGACCATGTGCAGCGGCATGGAGTCGTTCACCGCGCGCGCCGCCGGAATCAGCCGGATGGGAACGCCCTGCTGCTGCGCCTCGTAGACCAGCAGCCAGGGGTCTTTGGGGATGCAATGCCCGCCCACCCCCGCTCCCGGCAGGTGCATGGCTCGCCCCGGCGATTTGTTGACCAGCTCCCGCACACGCCACACATCTCCGCCGACCGCCTCGCAGATGAGCGCGACCTCATTGGCGAAGGCGATGTTCACGTCGCGGTAAGCGTTCTCCGCCGTCTTGACCAGCTCCGCTGTGACGCAATCTGCCGTATCCAGATCGGCCTGCACCACCTGACGGTACAGCGCAAGCATGGCCTGCGCCGTCTCCGGCGTCTCCCCGCCGCAGACGCGACTCACGCCGCGCAGGTTCGCCAACAACTTCCCCGGCATCACCCGCTCCGGGCAATGACCCAGATAGAAGCCCGCGTTCACGCGCTGGCCCGAGGTCTCCTCCAACAGCGGCTTGACCAGTCTCGCCATGGTCCCCGGCGCGATCGTGGATTCCACGATGACCAACGCGCCTTCCTTGAGCACCGGTCCCAGCGCGCGCAGGGCATGTTGCAGCGCCACATATCGCGGGACATGGCGCTCGTCTACCGGCGTCTCCACATTGATGGTGAACACATCACAATCTGCCAGCAAGGCGTAATCGCTGGTCGCGCGCAGCTTGCCACTGTGGACCACCTGCGCCAGCAGCTCCGCCAGCCCTGGCTCGTCGCCCTGGATGGGCGAGAGGCCCGCGTTGATCTGCGCCACGCGCTCGGCCTGAATGTCCACCCCGATCACGTCGAAGCCCGCCTCGGCAAACAGGCACGCCACCGGCAGGCCCACATACCCCAATCCAATGATCGCCAGTTTCGCAGTTTTGTCAGCGATCTTTTCCTGCAAGGCATTCAATGACATGGGCATCGTCACCTTCTCGTTTTCCGATTCGCTACAGCTTCACACTATCGGCGTAGCTGTAGACCTCGATCCCCAGTTTTTGTGCGATCTCTTGGGCTTTGGGATCCACCATGGGTGAGATGACCAGCTTGCGATCGGCTTTGCGACCGTGATGCTTTTCATAGTACGCTACCTTGCGTTCGAAGGCATACATGTCGGACTTGCTCATCGAGGATTTGATCTCACACAGAATCAAGGTGCCGTTGAGGATAATCAGGTCCAGCTCAACCTGGTCGGGATGCCCGAAGACCTCGCCGGCATCATCGTACTCAGTGATGTTGAGAACCTCCACGCCGAAAGAGCGCTCCAGAATGCCCTTCAGGCCATTGCGGAAGGATTGCTCAGCCTGCATTCCCCACCGCGCTCCGAGCGCGCCAATGCCCTGGTCGTGTTTCCGGGCTTGGGCTTCGATAGTGTCCAGGATGCGATCCAGGCGCGCGGTATTCTCTTCCCACTTGCGCTCCTGCTCTTCCCGCATAGCCCGCAACTCTTGTTGATTGGCCTCCCACTTACGGTTTTGCTCTTCCCACTTGCGCTCCTGCTCTTCCCGCATGGCCCGCAACTCTTGTTGATTGGCCTCCCA
>JAGPHL010000130.1:0-2935 GCA_018055515.1 Anaerolineae bacterium | reverse complement strand
TTGCGGTTTTGCTCTTCCCACTTGCGCTCCTGCTCTTCCCGCATGGCCCGCAACTCTTGTTGATTGGCCTCCCATTTGCGCGTATTCTCTTCCCGATCGCGGCGTAACTCATCCAATAGCCGATCGAAGCGACTCTCCGTATCTACTTTATCTGCGTATTGCTCTTGCATCAGACTCCGTACCCATTCGCGAAATTCACGGTCCTGCCGCAAAACCAGCGGCAACTCCTGCCGAATCAATTGTCGAATCTGGTTATTTTCCATGGCGAACCTCCTTCAGCCATTAACATCCATCAACGTGGACAACCTGGCGCGTCTCTCCCGATTCTACCAATGCCAGCGCCAGGCGCAACGCTGCCACCCCGTCCTCGCCGCTCACTGGAGCCGGTTGATCCTCTATCACCGCCGTCGCAAACGCCTCCAACTCCGCCTTGAGCGGCTCGTACCGCGCGATGGGAAAGCGCACCATCCGCCCCTCGCTCACCCCCTTGAGCAGGCTCAGGTGCCCCCACTCGGTGCTGCTGGCGTCGGCGTTCTCGTAGAAGTACAAATCCTGCGTCAGGTCGTCGGCGCGAAACATGCCCCGCTCCCCCAACACCACCACCTCGCGCACCTTCTGCGGTGTCAGCCAGTTGATCTCCAACAGGCCGGTGCTCCCGTGGCGAAACCGCACCATCCCCAGCACCAGGTCTTCATGCGCGGTGTGAATTTGCTGTTCCGTCTCGGCAAAGACATGCACGATTTCATCGCCTGTGATGAACCGCATCACGTCCAGGTCGTGCGGCGCCAGATCCACCACCACCCCCACGTCCCGAATCCGCGCTGGGAAAGGCCCCACGCGCCGGCAGGTGATCTGGAAGATGCGCCCCAGCTCGCCTGCATCGAGGTGCTGCTTGAGCGCCTGGATCACCGGGCTAAAGCGCACGATGTGCCCCACCATCAGTTTGCGGTCGAGCGCCGCCGCGCGCGCGATCAAGGCCGTCCCATCGGCCACCGTGGCGGCGATGGGCTTTTCCACCAGCACATGACACCCCGCTTCCAGCGCGGCAAGGGCCACGGCAGAATGCTCCTGCGTCGGCACGGCGACCGTCACGAGGTCTGGCCGCTCGCGCTCCAGCAGCTCCCGATAATCGCTGTACACCGGGACGCCGTACTTCTCGCCGATGCGCTGCGCCGTCTCCGGGACCGCGTCCGCCACACCCACAAGCGTCGTCTGCTTGAGTTCCGTATACACCCGGGCATGATGCTGCCCCATCGAACCGACGCCGATCACGGCGGCGCGAAGTTCAGTCGTGGGATTCATGGCTTAGGTCCTCACTTAATTTTCTTTCCACCTGTGCTATCACCGTTTGGGCCACCGTCAGCGCGCGAGCCGCTTGCTCTGCGGTGTAGATGTCGTGGGGAATCCCATCTGGCAGGCCGTTGGGGTAGCGGGTGGGGATGTAATACTGATCCAGCTGCCGGCAACCATCCAGCAGCAGGCCAAAATCAGGATCGTATTCCGCACAACGTTGCACCAATTGGTGGGTTGCATGGCCGATGACAGGACGTTCACCCTGGGCATAGAGATAGGCCTTGAGCGCCTTCTCGGTTGCCTGTTGTGCCAGAAAGCACGCGGTCTCGTGAAATCCATGGTCATGCATCAGCGCGGCCGCGCGCACGTCATGCCCTGCCTGGTCATACCAGCGACGGCCCTCTTCAAGGTTGCGGTTCATAAATCGTCATCCCCTCCCGCAATATCTGCATGATGAATGGATTTTCGTGCGCCACCATCGTTTCGAA
This sequence comes from Anaerolineae bacterium, assembly GCA_018055515.1. Classification (GTDB taxonomy): domain Bacteria; phylum Chloroflexota; class Anaerolineae; order B4-G1; family SLSP01; genus JAAZNO01. The sequence continues at coordinate 1,154 of JAGPHL010000130.1, read as the reverse complement.
CTCCCGGGGCGTATAGACCAGCGGCTCGATGAGCAAGGCGCCGGAATAGCATTGCCATATCTCGGCGCTGCGCTCCAGAAACGGGCGGTCCGTATCTTTGATGATGAGCAGGTCCACGTCGCTCCCTGCATGATAATCCCCGCGCGCGTAAGAGCCAAAGAGGATGACCTTCTGCGGCGCATACGATTCCAGACAGCGCAGCAGCTTTTGCAACTCCAGCTCAAAGGTCGCCGGGGAAAGACGCTTCATGCTGCAAACCCGTTTACCGCGGCCACAATCGTCTCCAGATCCGCCGGGCTCAGCGCTGGATGCACCGGCAGCGAGAGCACTTCCGCCGCTGCGCGTTCCGTCTCCGGCAACCGCACGTCTCCATAGCCCAGCTCGTTGACATAGAAAGTTTGCTGGTGGATGGGCACCGGATAGTAGACCATGCTGCCGACGCCGTGCGCCTTGAGGTGTTCGGCCAGCGCATCGCGTTGCCCCTCCTTGACCCGCACGGTGTACTGATGGAACACATGCCGCTGTCCCTCTGGCGTCACCGGCGGGATGACCCCCGTGAGGTGTGCGCTCAGAAAGGCCGCGTTGGCGATCCGCGCCGCGTTGAAGCGCTCCAACTTGCCCAGTTGCGTCAGCCCAATCGCGGCGTGCACGTCCGTCATGCGGAAATTGAAGCCCAATTCGTCGTGATAGTAGCGCCGGCGCATCCCGTGCTGGCGGAGCACGCGACACTTCTCGTCAATCACCGGGTCGTCCGTGGTGATCATGCCCCCTTCCGCCGAGGTAATGTTCTTCGTGGGATACAGCGAGAACGCCCCCGTGCCGAAACTGCCCGCGCGCCGGCCCCGATACTCCGCGCCGTGCGCCTGACACGCGTCCTCGATGACCACCAGGCCATACTGCGCCGCGAGCTCCATGATCGGCCCCATGTCACAGGTCAGCCCGAACAGGTGCACGGGCATGATGGCCCGCGTTCGCGGCGTGATCGCCGCCTCGATCTTTGCCGGATCGAGGTTGAACGTGGCCGGATCAATGTCCACGAAAACCGGCCGCGCCCCCGTGTACAGGATGCTGTTCGCCGAGGCGATGAAGGTGAACGCCGAGGTGATGACCTCATCCCCCGCGCCGATGCCGTGCGCCAGCAAAGCCACATGCAG
>JAGPHL010000129.1:3053-7667 GCA_018055515.1 Anaerolineae bacterium | reverse complement strand
CTGGCGCTGACTCTGACCCCAAAGACACAAAAGCCCACGGAAGGAACCCCCTCCGTGGGCTTTGTGGGCGACCTCTCTCACAGGCCGGAAAACCCATGGGGACGACCCACGTCCAGATACGCGCGCCACGCCTTGGGAATCTCGCCCCCGACGACCAGGTAATTGGTGCGCGGGGTCTTGGGCTCCCATCGCAAATGCATCCCCGCCTCATGCGGCAGACGATTGGCCTTACGCTGATTGCACTCGAAGCAGGCGCACACGGTGTTGCTCCACGAATTCTTGCCGCCGCGGCTCACGGGCAAAATGTGGTCGAGGGTGAAGTCCTGTTGCGTCAGCACCCGGCCGCGGCGCTCATCGCCAGCACGCACGCCACAGTAGGCGCACGTGAAAGCGTCGCGGCGCAGCACCGCCTTGCGGCTCCAGGCCGCGCCGCGCTGGGGGACGTTGGCATAGTACCGCAGCCGAATCACCACAGGTATCTGCAACACGCCGTTGCAGCCCTGAACTTCGGTCACGTCCTCGCACGCAGCCTCGACTCGCCCCCGCATGAGTAACGACACGGCGCGACGCCGCGTCACTACCGCCAGCGGCTCATAGCTCGCATTCAACAACAACACCCCCGCCGTCACCTTGGGCCTCCTGCAGCTAACTGCGTATCTTCATAAAAAATAAAAACCAATCCGCCAAATAGCCTGTTGATTTACGTTTGGACCATGCTATCATAAGGGCATGAAAGAAGACGTGATGCAGAAGGCGGACTTGGACCAGGCAAGAGCCTATGTTGTGCGGAGACTGTCCGAAGGTCTCCCCCACACGCTATATTACCACAATTTGGCGCATACGCTTGAAGACGTCCTTCCCGCCGCAGAACGCCTGGCAACCGCAGCCGGTATCTCCCCCGCAGAGACCCTGTTGCTGCGCACGGCGGCCCTCTACCACGATCTGGGCTATGTCATCCGCTACCGCGACAACGAAATCATCGCCACGGCCCTCGCCGCCACGACCCTGCCTCATTTCGGCTACACGCCGGAGCAAATCTATGCCATCAACGAGATGATCATGGCGACGCACATGCCGCAGACCCCTCACAACCTCCTGCAAGCGCTGTTGTGCGACGCCGATCTGGATCCTCTGGGACGGGAAGATTTCTTCGAGGTCAATCGGCGACTGCGCCTGGAGCTCGCCATTCACGATCGCCCCGTGTCCCAGGAAACCTGGTTCACCGAGCAGCTGCACTTTCTCACCCACCACACCTATACCACAGCCGTCGCCCGCGCTTTGCGCAACCCCGGCAAACAACGCAACATCCAGCTCCTCCAGGAATACCTCGAGAGCCTGCGAGAGGGCCGCACCGCCGACGCCCTCGTCCTGCAGCGCGCCCATCCCTGACAACAACCCGGCTCGCGACAAATCTGCCTCACACACAACCGTCATGCGGCTGATTGGCTGCATGACGGGTAAACATCGTCGGAAATGAGAAGGCGCTGTCGTTCAGGCGGCGGAGGGAGCCTTCTCCTTCTTCCCGCGCGCTCGCCAGCGGACGACGAGCCACACGCCCGCCACCAGCGCCGCAAACGGCCCCAGCACGATCGTCACCCAAATCACCCCCTTCGTGAGCGCTCGCACGATCGTCGTGAGGGTCTGGCTCGCCTGGCGAGCAGTGTCCGCCGGGGACCATGTCGGCGTCGGGAGGGGGGTGACCTCTGGCGCAGGCGGGAGTTCGGGGTCCAACTGCACTGTGATGGTGGAGTAGGCGGAGCGCTCACGGAGGTAAACCATGCGCCCCTTCACCTGCTCGATCTGCGCTTCGACTGCCGCCAGCTGCTCGTTGACCCGCAAAGCTTCATCCACCGTCTGAGCCTGATCCAGGAAAGTGCGGATGCGATCACGGGTCGCCTCCAGATTCCCCAGGCGGGACTGGAGATCCACGTACTCATCGGTCACGTCCTGCCCGGAGCACTGCCAGGCCGTAAGCAACCGCTGAGCTTCACGGAAAACGCGCCGCCCTGCGGTCCACGCCGCGCGCCTCTGAAAGCGGGAGGGTGGCCGGCCGTTTATTGGCCCTCAATCACCTCGATGGCGGCCTGGGGGGGCTGCCCGCCGTAAATGACCGCCATCAACCCCGACATATAGCGGTCCAGCGTCTGCACCGCCGGATAGATGGCGTTGCGGATCAACGCCGGCGTCAACAGCGCGTTCTCAAAATCGAGGCTGCTCTTGTAGCGCACCTCGCCGTCCGTGTAATCCATCTCGAAGTTGCCGATGCGCAGGCCGTAATTGGCGCGGGTGAGGAATTCCGCCGCCGCGGCGCGTGCCGCCTCGGGGACTTTGATGGGCGCGATGGCGTAAAACATGAATTGCTCCAGATCCATGCGAATCTGGGCGAAGCAGGTGTAGCGGCCGTTCTTCCCCTCGAAGCCCACCCGGTAAATGCTGCGATCCTCGATTTGTTGGGGATACCAGCCGTCCTCCTCCAAAAATGCCCCCAAAGTCGCAAAAGCCTGCTGTCCATTTTCTACTTCAGAGCCGACGTGATTCATCATTGTTCTCCTTGGAAATACGTAATGCGTAATGCGTAATGCGTAATGCGTAATGCGTAAGTGATCCCCTCTGAAACAGGCGAAGCACCCACGTTCGCACGTTCGCACGTGCCCACGTGCCCACGTTCACACGGCGAATTCCGCCACCATGAAGGTATGATCTGAGGGCCGCTCGCCCTTGCGCGCTTCGACGTCCATCCAACAGGCGAGGGCTTTCTCTGCCAGCGGCGGGGTTGCCCAGATGTGATCAATCCGCCAGCCCAGGCCGCGCTCCACGGGATTCCGCGCGCGATAATCCCAATAGCTGAAGTGCCCCGGCTCGCCGGGATGAAGCCGGCGGAACACGTCCACAAAGCCCCAACGCCGCACTTCCTCCAGCGCCGCCTGCGCCTCCGGGTGGAAGTCCACATGCCCGCGCAGGCCCACCGGATCGTAGACGTCAATGTCTTCGGTCGCGACATTGAAATCCCCGACCCACAACACCGGCATCTCCGGCGTGAAATGGCGCTCCAGGAATGCGCGCAGGCGACGGAACCAGGCGAGCTTGTACTGGAAATGCTCCGACTCCGGCTCGCGCCCCTGCGGGACGTAGGTGTTGAGCACGTGAATGCCGCGATAGACGGCGCGCAGGAAACGCGGCTCATCGGCCGGCCCGCCGTCATCAAAGCCCGCCCCGACCTGCTCCGGCGCCTCACGGCTGATGATGGCGACACCTGCCTGGGCCTTCTGTCCCCGAAAGATGACGTGATAGCCCGCTGTCTCAATCTCCGCCGCCGGGAAATCCTCATCCTGCACCTTGGTCTCCTGGACGCAGAGCACATCTGCCTGCTCCCGCGCCAGCCATTCTAAGATGATGGGCAGCCGCGTGCGGATGGAGTTGGCATTGAACGTCGCAATCTTGAACATCGCTCCCCTTTCACATGTCGCGTGAAGTCTGCACCTCTCGCTCCGGTGAATGCCGAAGGAAGAAGGGTCAGGCCCTCCGCCGTTTGACGCCCGGCCGCGCCCTCACAACAGCCAGTTGAGCCACAGGGTCGTGGTAAAGATGCCCAGCACGGTGGTCACCAGCACCCCCAGCGTGGCCAGCGGCACGTCCGCCCCATAATCCCGCGCCAGAACACCGGCCAGAATTGCCGTGGACATCCCGCCGTTGATCACCAGGGCCGCGCGCGTGATGCCCGCGAGCCCCAGCAGCTCCGCGAGCGCCAGCGCTAGCAGCGGCGCGATGATCAGCCGCAGCACGACCAGTGCCGTCAGCGCCGGCGCCTGATGCATCTGCCAGCCATGGGAGAAAGTCTCCGCCAGCTGCACCCCCAGGAGCACCATCAGCAGCGGGACGGCGCCATTGGCGATGAGGTCCAGCGCCTCGAGCAGGGCTTGCGGCAAGGTCAGGCCGCTCAGACGCAGAAGCAGGCCCAGCAGCGCCGCATAGATCACCGGCGTGCGCGCCACACGCCGCAACGCGCCCCCCAGCGCCGCGAGGCGTGCGCCTTCGGGTTGCTGGGTCACCGCAAGATACAGGCTGGTCAGGGGTATCAGCAGCACGTTGAAGAGGACGACATGAAACATCCCCGGCAGGCGGGCGACCTCGCCATAGGCAAAAAGCAACACCGGCAGTGCAAAAGCGCCGGCATTGACGAGGACCACCGAACACGCCAGCGCGCCGCGAGCAGCGCGATCGAGATGCAACCAACGCGCGACCAGCGTGGTCAACGCCAGCAGCGCTATAACTTCCAGGAACACCGCCAGCGCGACGCGCGCCATCTCTGCGAGCGAGCCTTCGGCTCTGAGAAGCGCCTGCAAGGTCATCGCCGGCACAAAAACGAGCATGCTCGTCCGCGCCAGGGCGTCGCCGTTGAGTCGCAGGCGCGGCTGCAACAGGGCCACCAGCCCGGAAACGAGGAACACCGGTAAGACCACCGTGAATAGAACTTGCATGCCCCACGATTCCACGAGGATGTGATGTGGACATGTTCACACGCCATTCTCAATGGTGTGTCCGAAGAACATGCCGACTCTCCAAGTATGCCTTGAACATCCGCTTTGTCAAACCATCACCCAAAAACCGATTCCT
>JAGPHL010000129.1:0-2953 GCA_018055515.1 Anaerolineae bacterium | reverse complement strand
ACCGATTCCTTACCATTTCTCGCCCGGATACAATCCATTTCAACGTGACAAAAGCCCAAAAGGATGGTACACTAGGGAATGCTAACATGTGGGGAGTTCAGCAAGAGCTTTCGGGTATGAATACGGTTTCTCCGACAGAAGAACAAGCGGCGGCAGCGAGTCAGCGCTGTCTGCGTTGTGGGCATCTCAATCCGCCCGGCGCGCGCTATTGCAACAGTTGCGGCGCGCTCCTGCGCCTGCCAGAAGAGGGCCTTCTGCCGGCTGCCTCAGTGGGCAATGCGGAAGAGGCCCTCCAACGTCTGCAACGCTTCCTGCCCCGCGTGGTGGCCGACAGCCTGTTGCACACCCCCGAGGGGCTGCGGAGTGAACGCCGCGAGATCACCGTGTTGTTTGTGGACGCGGTTAATTTCACGCATCTCTCGGCCTCTCTCGACGCCGAATCGGTGTTCAAGCTCATCAACGACTTTTTGGGCCTGATGGTGGCTTCCGTCCACCATTACGACGGCATGGTGGATAAATTTACCGGCGACGGCTTGATGGCCGTCTTCGGCGCGCCAATAGCCCACGAGAATGACGCCGAGCTCGCCGTGCGCACCGCGCTCGACATGCAACGCGCCATCGCTGAATTTGCCCCCATCGCGCAAACCCGCCTGGGCGCCCCCATTCAAATCCGAATCGGCATCAACTGCGGGCTGGCCGTCGCCGGCGTTTTGGGGACAGAGGCACAGGCCGCCTACACCGTCATCGGCGAGACCGTAAACCTCGCCGCGCGGCTGGAATCTCACGCGCTGCCGGGTCACATTCTGGTCAGCGAGCGGGTGTATCAGCAGACGCGAGCGCTGTTCAACTACCAGGCCCTCGGCGAGATGACGATTCGTGGGCTGGACACGCCGCTTCCCCTCTACGATCTGCTGAGCGAGCGTGCGATTCCGCTTGCGGTGCGCGGTCTGGCCGGTGTGCGCCCCGTCTTCCTGGGGCACGCCGCCGAGCTCGAACAGCTGGCAAAGATACGCACGGCGCTCCTCGAACAGCACACGGGAGGGATCGTCATCATCCGCGGCGAGGCCGGCATCGGCAAGACGCGACTGGTGGCCGAATGGCTCAGCGCGCTCTCCCCCGACCAGGTTACCATCTTCCAGGGGCGCGGACTGCCCTATGCGCAGGGCACAGGCTACGGGATTTTCCGTTCCCTGCTCCAGAACGCGCTGCGCACCCTGCCCGGCGGCCTGGCGGGAGTAGAACGGTACGTCTCGCCGGACCTTCGACCGCACCTGCGCGCTCTTCTGGGCGTGCGGACCGCGGCGACCGAGCATCCCGCCTTGAGGGAATTGGAACCGGAACAGATCAAAAAACTGACTCTGCTGGCGATGCGCGAATGGGTCGTGACGCTCAGCGCGGAATGCCCGCTTATTCTGATTCTGGAGGATTTCCACTGGGCCGATGATCTTTCGCATGACATGCTGAACGCGCTCGCCCCGCTGACCCGGGAATTGCCCGTGTTGTTGTGCGTGATCACCCGTCCGCAACCGGAAACGCCGCTCCCCTGGGCCGCGGCAGGCGAGGCAGCGACGGGTCCGCTGGTGACGGAAATCAACGTCAGCCCGCTTTCGGATGAAGACAGCCGCGCCTTGCTTGAGAATTTGATCAACGTCCGTGAGCTGCCCGAAGCGATGATCCAATTGCTCCTGCACCACGCTGAGGGCAACCCCTTTTACATCGAGGAGTTCGTGCGCACGCTCATCGAGCGCCAGCTAGTCCACGCAGCCAACGGCCAATGGGAAGTCAGCCCCCTCATCAGCACCGAAACGCTGGAAATCCCCACCACCCTGCGCGGGTTGATGATGGCGCGCGTGGATCGGTTGCCTGAAGACCTGCGGAACCTCTTGCGCGATGCGGCCGTCATCGGCCTGCAATTTTCCGCCAGCCTGCTCAACGAGGTGCGGCGACGGCAGCAGGGCAGCGCCAACGTCTTGCCGGCGTTAGAGCGGCTCACGGAGATGGGGCTGCTCGTCGAGCGGCATGAAGGCGAAGAGAAAGTCTATGCGTTCCGCCACATTTTGACCCAGGAGACAATCTACAGCAGCCTGCTGCGGAGCCAGCGGCCGCTGCTCCATCGCAACATCGCCGAGGCGATCGAGCAGCTGTACGCGGCGGATCTGGCGCCGCACGTGGAGGTGCTCGCCCTGCACTACGATCGCGCCGGCGAGCGCAGCAAAGCGCTCAAGTACCTGCTGCTGGCAGGGGATCGCGCCCGTCAGCGCTTTGCCAACCGGGAAGCGCTGGACTATTACAGCCGCGCCCTGCAGTTAGCGCAGCATATCGAGGCCTATGCCGCGGAACGTCGGCAGGCCAACATCGGCCTGGGCGACATCAACCAGCACGTCGGCAACTACGAGGAAGCGATCGCCTGCTATCGAGCCGCCCTGGAAAGCCCGACCGAGGGCTTTCAAGAAGACGCGGCCGAAGTGATGCTGAAGTTAGGGCAGGTATGGCACAAAAAGGGCAATCAGCAGGAAGCGGAGATCTGGCTGCGGCAGGGGTTAGCACAGCTCCGCCTGGCGCCGCATCCCCTCCCCAGAGTGGAGGCGCAGCTCGACTCGGAGCTGGGATGGCTCTCTTTGCGGCAGGGAGATGTCATGACGGCACAACGCTGGCTGGAACAGGCGGCCCGCCTCGCAGGGCAACATCAGCTGTACGGGCCGCTTTCCGCCATCTTCAACCGTTTGGGAGCGGTGTATTACACCCAAGGGGATCTGGAGAAAGCCACAGCGGCAGTCCAGAAGTCGCTGGAACTCCTGGAGCAGATAGGCGATGTGATCGGTATGGGGCGGCCGTTGAACAATTTGGGTATCCTGCAAAAGAATCAAGGGGATTGGGAAAAAGCCCTCAACAGTTACCGCCGCTGTCTGGAAATCGTCGAGCGGATCGGAGACATCGAGGGAACGGTCATTGC
>JAGPHL010000128.1:3351-7755 GCA_018055515.1 Anaerolineae bacterium | reverse complement strand
CGGCGTCAGGGGGAGCGGCTCAGGGAGCGATAGAACGTCTGCAGCTCCTGCCCAGGCGCGGCGCCGAGGTCGCTGTGGAGGGTTTGCTCCAGGCTCAGGTACAGCCGCCGGGCGGAGGCCACGTCGCCGAGCTGCCAGGCGGCGCGCATCCCCAGGAGCACGGCCTGCTCCTGCCAGGGCTCGAGCTTGAGCAGCTGGCGGCAGGTCGCCAGCGCTGCCGGGAAGTCGCCGGCGGCATATTCCAGCCGCGCGCACTCCAGCAGACACTGCTGGTAGAGGAGCAAGAGATGCTCGCTGTGAGGCAGGACCCACTCGGCGAACCTGAATTCTGGCAAGAAATCGCCCGTGTACACGCGCCGCGCGGCCTGCCAGTCGCCTTGTCGGCACAGCGCTTCAAAAACGTTAAAATCTACTGTCGCCCTGTCAACGGCGGCTCCCAGGTTCAGGCGCATGACCCCTTCTTCCACCAGGAGATAACGGGAGGGGAAACGCGGCGGAAGTTCGGGCTCGAGCGCACGACGTAGCGCCGAGCTCGCCTGACGGAGCAAATCCAGCGCGGCGGCGGCGGGATGCTCTGGCCATAGCTGCTCGGCAGCGTCCTCCAGGCACAGGCGGCCGCCGGGGCTGATCAGCAGCAGGACCAGCAACTCCCCGGCGCGACGTTTGCGCAACGCCTTGGGATCAACCTGGCGCGCGCCGACCCCGACTTTCAGGCCGCCGAGCGTGGCGACCCGCAGCGGAGGCGGGGGAGTGCGCTGCAAGCCTTCCAGGAGCGTCTCCGCCAGCTTCACCAGCGGCGCGTCTGGATGGGTCAGCGCGGCGACCAGGACCGCACTGGCTGCCGCGCGTTCCTGGTCCACCAAAAAGAAGAAACCGTGTGCCTGGATCTCGGTCAGACTGTGGGCAATCCGGTCGGCGGCCAACTGACTGCCCGTTGTCTGAGCGATGTACGCCAGGTTCAGGTCGGAGATGCAGATTTCCAGCCAGGCCTCTACCGGTCGGGCCGCGACAAGGGCGAGTTGAAAGGCGGCTTCGGCCCGGGGATAGTCCTGGACTTCCAACCAGCAGCGGCCAATCTCGATCTGCGCCATGGCCTGTATATGCCGGTATCCCAGGCGCTGTTCGAGAGCATAGGTATCCTCAGCCCACTGCCGGGCCTGAACCCCCTCGCCCCGCAGGCGGCAGATGCGAGCGCGCCCCAGTTGGGCAAAACCGGTCAATTCCGGCGAGCCGATCCGCTCGGCCAGGCCGCCGACCGCCTTGAACGCCGTTTCCCCCTCGTTGAGCCGCCCCTGGTTCACGTCCAGGTGGGCGGTGATCAGCGCCTGCCAGCCGGCAGCCAGGGTCTCGGGCTGCGCGACCTCACGCAAACGCTCCAGGTAGGCCGCCGAGCGCTCATCCTCGCCGCTCAGGAGGCACACCCAACTCATGGTGCCGTAGGGGCCCCACATCAGGTCTGTCTGACGGTTTTCTTCTAACAGCTGCAGGGTTTCCTCATCGGTGGCCAGCGCCAGCGCGAACTGTCCGCGCGGCATGTAGATGCCGGCCGCCAGGCTGTGGAGACAGCGCGCCAACAGCCGTTTTTCTCCCACTGCCCGGCACAGCTCAATGGCACGGTGGAAATAGGGCTCCGGAGAACCAAGACTGTCGGTCTCGCCGGCGCAGCATCCCAGGCGGTAGGAGGCATGGGCCAAAACGCGCAGGGCGTTGATCTTTTCGTCGGGGTCGGCGGAGGTCGCTTTCTCGCTCGCCAGGTTGAGGGCCGTTTGCGACAGCTCAATGGCCTGGGGATATTGCCCCAGCCGGAAATATGCTTCAGCCTGCGCCAGGAGCGCCTGGGCCTGTTGCAGGTCATCTTGCCCAGCCCTGGCCAAAGCATATGCCCTGAGTGCCTGTTTCAAGCCAGCGTCGGCTTTTCCGGCCTGGGTCAGCTGCAGGCTCTCGCTGAGGAGGTCATTGATCCGCTCTTCCATGATTCACCGGATTCACCGATTAAAATTGTACGTTCTGTCATTCGATTGTCAATGGGATGAGGTATCTTAGCAGCGAAAGGGCAGCCTATGCGCAGTATTGTGACGATGATTGTGCAACTCATTGTAGACGACTCAGCGCCGGATCGGCTTTGTGGGAGGGTAGAAGCCAGTCTGCCCCTGGCGACGCTGGAGCGCGCCGAACGGCGGTACTTCCAGGATGAGCAGCAACTGCTGGAGATCTTGCGCTCGGCTGCCAAACCTATTCAATCATCTGCTTCAAATGCAGAGGAGGAATCTGATGAGCCGTAAATCTTTCTGTGGTGGTCTGATCGTGGGCATGGTTTGCCTGTTGCTGCCGCTGGCAGGTGCGACTTCGGCGCAGTCTCAGAGAGGGCCCCTCACGCTGCCCGCTGCCGGCGAGGGCAAAATCTGCTTTCAGTCTGACCGCGATGGAAACTTTGAGGTCTATGCGATGAATGCAGATGGCAGCGAACAAACCAATCTTACGCACAATTCCGCGACCGACTGGACCTGCCGCTGGTCGCCCGATGGCCAGCAACTCGTGTTTGTGTCCGACCGCGATGGCAATCGGGAAATCTATCGCATGAATGCCGATGGCAGCGGCCAGACGCGGCTTACTACTACTTCGGCCTCTGAATGGCTCCCCGATTGGTCACCGGATGGATCCAAAATAGTCTTTTCTTCCAATCGCGATGGCGACCACGAAATTTATGTGATGAACCGCGATGGCAGCGGGGTTACCCAATTAACGTTCAACAATGGATATACTGACACTGCCCCTGCATGGTCCCCTGATGGCAGTTTCATTGCCTTTAACTCTGATCTTAGCGGCGGCTATGATGACATCTATCGTATGAATGCCGATGGGAGTGGGTTGATACGCCTGACGGATGAACTCGCCCCCGATGAGTGGCCGAGCTGGTCACCCGATGGTCATAGCATTTTGTTGACGACCTATCGGGATGGCGAGAGCCAGGACTATGGCGAAATCTACCGCATGGATGCCGATGGCGGGAATCTCACTCGCCTGACGCACAACGTGGCTGAAGATTGGGCCGCCGTCTTCTCGCCCGATGGCACCCAGATCGCTTTCTCGTCACTGCGGGATGGCAACGAAGAGATCTATGTGATGAACGCGGATGGCAGTGAGCCGCTTAACCTTACCCACAACTCCGCCGTTGACCGCTACCCGGATTGGACGCGCGTCTATGACTACCACGTATACCTGCCGCTGGTGATCCATTAACCACGGTTTGTTATTCCTGGGGCTGGACAGAACGAGGGGCGGGTCATTCAGACGGTTGATAGGCGATAGCGACCCTTTTGATGTGATGGGGGCTCATTGCACAATTTGAGAGATAAGCGAGAGTTGAAACTCAGAGGGGACGCCATGTGCCGACGCACACTTTCCAAGAATGAGATAGCGGCCTGAGAGCAGTTTGAGGTTTGTGTTATATTTGTGATGCAGTTGATTTTGTTGATTTGCAGATTTTCAGAAGAGGAGGACTACGATGACGAAACAACGAAATGGGTTCATGGTGGCATTGAGTATGGTCGGAAGCGGGGTATTGTTGCTGCTCCTGTTGGCTTTTCTGGGAGAGCCGGCGCCGGCTGCGTCGCAGAGCGAATTGCGTGTCTGTGCCGAGGGTTGTGCGTACACTAACGTCCAAAGCGCGCTGGATGCTGCCAACCCCGGCGACGTGATCCAGATCGCCGCCGACGTGTACACCGGCACGGTTTCGCGCGCCGGGCTGCGGCAGATGGCCTACATCACCCAAAGCGTGACGCTGCGTGGCGGGTACAACGCCGACTTTTCGGCGTGGGATCCGGCGCTCTATACGACGACGTTGGATGCGGAAGGCACAGGACGGGTGGTCTACGCTAAGGGCGCCATCAGCGTCACGTTGGAGGGGCTGCGGCTGGTCAACGGCTATCATTCCGCCAGCGGCGCCGGTGTCTATGCTGAGGGCGTCACGCTGCGCGTATTGAGCAGCACCATCGCGCATAATCGCGTGAATCCCAACTTTAATGGCAATTTCGGCGTCGGGCTGTATATCGGCGGCGGATCATTGACCATGCAAAACAGCGTCGTGCAGGAGAACGAGCCGAATCCCGGCGGCGACAATTCGCATAACGGCGGCGGCCTGTATGCGACTAATGCCACGGTCGCGATCAGCAACTCGCAGTTCTTGAGTAACACGGCATCCTTTGACGACGATGTGCTTTGGAATGTTGGAAGCGGCGGCGGTATCTTCTTGGAAAACTGCGAGGCCAGGATCGCGGGGGTGACCTTCCGGGGCAACAGCGCTACCCCGGAGAACAGCGGCGGCGGCGGGTTGTGGACGCGGAGCGGCTCGCTGCGCCTGTTGGATTCGACCTTCGAGGGCAATACCAACGGCGGCGCGGCGCT
>JAGPHL010000128.1:0-3251 GCA_018055515.1 Anaerolineae bacterium | reverse complement strand
GGGTGACCTTCCGGGGCAACAGCGCTACCCCGGAGAACAGCGGCGGCGGCGGGTTGTGGACGCGGAGCGGCTCGCTGCGCCTGTTGGATTCGACCTTCGAGGGCAATACCAACGGCGGCGCGGCGCTACATACCGCCGGGACGCTCGTCTCTGGGAATACCTTCACCCACAATGTCGGCAATGGGTTGGCTATCAACGCCTGGGTCCAGCAGGTCATCAACATCACCGTGACCCACAACCTGCTGCAGAACAACACCGGGCTGGGCCTGTCCGTCGGCGCGCCGGCCTACAGCATGATCGTGGGGGATAACGAGTTCATCGGCAATGGCAAGGGCGGCCTGGTGCTCCGGGCCAAATCCGATACCGGCGCCGCCACGGCGGTGATCGTGCGCGATAACCTGTTCCAGGGCAACACCACCACCGGCAACGGCGGCGGCGCGTCTCTCACCGGCGCGGTGGATGTGCTGTTCAACCGCTTCATCGGCAATCACGCCAACGGCAAAGGGGGCGGTGTCTACCAGGATGAGTACTGCTCGGACTCGAGCAGTTATAGCTGCAAAGATAACGCCAGCGCCGTGTACGATGGCAACCTTTTCCGCGGCAACTCGGCAGCCGAGGGCGGCGGGTTGTATTTTATTCCGAAATTCAGCGCCAACTTGCGAATCTCCTGTCGCAACCTGGCATTCCTGGATAACACCGCCACAAGCACCGGCAGCGCGATCTATTTCTATCGCTATACCCATACCGCGGTGCCCTTCGAGCACCTGACGGTGGCGAACAACACCGGCGGCGACGGCACCATGATCTATCACATGATGGGCAAGGCGTATTACACCAACACGATCCTGTATAGCGGGACTATTGGCATCAAGCGGCAAAACGACATCGTCACGCTGGATCACGTGCTGCGCTATGATGTCCTCACGCCGACTTTGAACGTAACGACTTGGGGCCTCACCGACCTGTCGCCGATCACGGGCACCCCGGCCTTCGCGGCGGATGGGTATCACCTCACGGCGGCCTCGGCGGCGGTGGACGCCGGTATCGCCACGTCAGTCACCCATGACATTGACCACCAACCGCGTCCCCTGGGCAGCGCCCCCGACATCGGCGCCGACGAAAGTCCCTACTCCCTCACCGGCGGTGTGCAGGTCGCCAAACTGGCCAGCGCGCCGCAGTGGAAGGTGTACTACACTGGCTTTAACGTCCCTCCCTCTACCTACCTGCAACAGGAATACCTGATCCCCTTTGGCTATTACGCCTCCTCCACCGCACCGCAAGTGACTTCCTACGCCATCGAGGATACCTTCCCGGCCAGCCTGGAACTGACCGCGGTCGCCAATCCGCCGGGGCTGACCTATGCTCAGGACGGCGCGACGCTCAGGTGGACGTCGCAAGCGCCGCTCCTGCCCGGCGAATGGGGCTGGGTGGGTCTCACCGGGCGCTCCGGCACGATTGCCGGCGGGGACAGCCTCAGCAACAGCGGGCAGATGACCTACACCCTGGCGAACGGCAACTCGGCCACGCTCCCCTTCTCCGCGATGACACAGGTGCCCGCGCGCCCCGTCTTCCCGCCGCTGTTCATCACACCCGACGATGGCGAGATCTGCCTCAACGAGGGCAACCGCTTGCGCGCCACGGGTCTTGCCGGCGCGGGGATGCTCGTGCGCCTCTACGAGAATGACGCCTACAAAGCCTCCGGGATTGCCAACGCCACGGGCATGTTCACCCTCACCTGGACCTCGGTCCTGACCGAAAGCCACCCGGTGGTTACCCTGTATGCCACGGCCTGCGAGCCGGGTGGGGAGGGAGCGTGCAGCGCGCCCTCGGAGAGCGTCCGTCTGGAATATGCGCAGTCGCATTGGTGTCCGCAGCGTTCGTACTGGGAAGGCGACGCTTTCGGCATCCACCATACCTTCTACTTCCGCAACGACCTGGGCCGTTACGCTACCGACGACTTCGCGCTCCCCGGCGTCTACGGCTTCTGGAACACGCAAGTCCATCTGTACTCCTGTTGCGCCTACGATGATACCAATCCCTTCAAGGTCAAGGCGGATGGTATCCTTTATGACGATCCGGTGTCACACGTCGGGCGTATGTGGACCTTCAACATCGGCGGGGCGCATGAGGTCACCATCGAAACGCAATGCTTTGGTCCGGGCGGCGCGGAGGGCGATCCCAAACTTTCCAACGGCGAGGTGCTGATTGATCCCGACGGCTTTGTCTTCGACGTGGATGCCGGCGGGAGTTACAGCCCCGTCACGGGGATGTACGCGCCGGTGCAGGCTCTGCCGGGCATCACAGTGACGGCCTACGTCTCGGTGCCGCAATGGGGCGGCTGGATTCCCTGGCCGGCGCACCTTTACCAGAACCAGGTCAATCCACAGGTGACCGGTGATACGGGGTATTTCGCCTTCTTCACGCCGCCGGGCTTCTACTATCTCCAGGCGGAAGGGGCGCATGGCTACCAGGCGTGGCGCAGTCCGGTGGTGCAGGTGATCAACGAGATCGTTCACGTCAACATCCCGCTCACGCGCCTGACGGACGGTAAGGTGGAGCGGGTGGCGCTGCTGCCGGACGGTCCCAGTCCCGCCGCGCTGACCATTCCGGTGGACAGCACCGTGGAATGGGTGGCAACGTTGGGCGAGAGCGCCACCGCTGCCGACCTGGCGCGCTGGATGGAGAATCCGCTCCTGCAACCGCGCACCGCGGGCGCACTAGATCCGCTCACGCACACGCTGGGCTTCGATGGGGGGATGCTGACGCCGGGGCAGGTCTACCGGCGGGAATTTACCGCGCCGGGCGTCTACACCTACAGCGACGGAGCCGGCCACACGGCGACGATTGAGGTCGTCGCCGGACAGAAGGTCTACCTGCCGCTGGTGCTGCGCAATCGGTAAGTCCACGACAAGACCTGGCAGCGCTGATGTCGGGCGCGGAAACTTGACAAATCGGCTGACTGTGGCTATAATAATAATGTTACTTGAATAGGACAATGCGTTGAGCGGGACGAGTAGCCGACGGTGGGCGTCAGGGAGAGGGGGTCCCCGACTGTAAGCCTCCTTCGCACCAAATCGGCGAAAACCCCCCGCGAGCGAGGTTTGGAACAGCTGGTGCTCAGTAAAAACCTCCGGGTTGGCCCGTTAACGCCGTAAGAGTGCCGTTGCCCTGGCAGCGGAACTTGGGTGGAACCACGCAACGCCCCGCGTCCCAAGAGGATGCGGGGCGTTTTCGTATGGAAGGAGACGCCA
>JAGPHL010000127.1 GCA_018055515.1 Anaerolineae bacterium | reverse complement strand
GCGGCGCGAGGGGAACAGAGCGCCACGCTCAGCGCGCTCTCGCACGAGCTCTTCACCGCCGAAGAGACGGCGCGCCGGCTCGAAGCCGCCGAGGCCGAAGTCGCCGGCATGGACTTCGACACGGACGACGCGAGCCTTGTGCGCGTGTTGCGACGTCACTACGACCGGGCCACGAAAATCCCCACGGAGCTCGTCGCCGAGCGGGCGAAAGTCACCGCCCTGGCCTTCGAGGCCTGGAGACAGGCCCGCGCCGAAAACAACGTCGCGCTCTTCGAGCCGCACCTGGAGCGCGTGATCGAGGTCACGCGCCGCATCGCCGATGCCCTGGGCTATGAAGAGCAGCCTTACGATGCCTTGCTGCAAAATTTCGAGCCGGGGATGCGGACCTCCCAGGTCAGCCGGCTTTTCAACGACCTCCAAGCGGGGCTGACGCCGCTGTTGCAGGCCATCACCGAGCGGGGCAAGCCGATTGATGACAGCTTCCTGGGTCGGCGCTACGACGTGGGGCGACAATGGGATTTCACCCTCGTCATCTTGCGCGATATGGGTTACGACTTCAACCGCGGACGGCAGGACCAGGCGCCCCATCCCTTCACCACCAACTTCGGGCGCAATGACGTCCGGCTGACCACGCGCCTGATCAGCGATCGCCCCCAATCCGCCCTCTTCAGCAGCGTCCACGAGGGTGGGCATGCCTTGTACGAACAGGGATCGCCGGAGCGCTTCGAGCGCACGGCGCTGGCCGGCGGCGCGACGATGGCGCTCCACGAATCCCAATCGCGCCTGTGGGAAAACATGATCGGGCGCAGCAAGCCCTTCTGGCAGCATTACTTCCCCATCCTGCGAGCTTTCTTCCCGGAGCAACTGGCGGATGTGCGGCTGGATGATTTCTATCGCGCTGTGAACGTCGTGCGCCCCACTTTCATCCGCACAGAGGCCGATGAGGTCACCTACAACCTGCACATTTTCATCCGCTTCGAGCTGGAACAGGCGCTCCTTTCGGGCGCGTTGACCGCCAGAGAGGTGCCGGAGGCCTGGAATGCCCGCTATCAGGACTATCTCGGCATCACGCCGCGCGATGACGCCGAAGGGTGCCTCCAGGATGTTCACTGGAGCAGCGGGATGATAGGCTATTTTCCCACTTACGCGCTGGGAAACCTGATCGCGGCGCAGCTGTACCGTCGGATGAAGGCCGACCTGCCGGGCATGGAAGAAGGCTTCGCCCGCGGCGAGTTCCTGCCGCCGCTGCAATGGCTGCGGGAACACGTGCACCGTCACGGCTCCAAATTTACCGCGCCGGAGCTGCTCGCGCGCGAGCTCGGTGAGGAAATCAGCGCCGAGCCGTTGCTGGAATACATCCGCGCCCGCTACAGCGAGATTTACGAGCTCTAAGCGGTCTGACGCCTTCCTTTCCTGCCGCCCCTTCTCTCCCTGCTTGGGGAGAGAAGGGGCGCTTTGTTTTCGGTGAGGCGTTTGAGGGACATCTCGCCTCCGTAGTCAAACGATGTGACCATACTCACCTGAAGCCAGCACACACGGCTATTGCCCCGCCCTGCTGAATGTGCTACAATGGGCACGATCGGCAACATCCATATTCGGGAGCGACACGAACCATGAACATTCCCGCAGACATTCGCGCGCTCGAGGCGCAGTTGATTGCCTGGCGGCGCGATTTTCACCGCCATCCGGAACTCGGGCTGCAAGAGCACCGGACGGCGGGCATCATCGCGGACACGCTGCGCGCGCTGGGCTACGAGGTTTACACAGGCATGGCCCGCACGGGAGTCGTCGGGTTGCTCCACAACGGCGCGGGGCCTACGCTCCTGCTGCGCGCCGACATGGACGCTCTCCCGATTCAGGAAGAAAACACCGTGGAGTATGCCTCGGAGCAGGCCGGTCTGATGCACGCCTGCGGCCACGACGGCCATGTCGCCATTTTGCTGGGAGTCGCCACGATCCTGGCGCAGCGCCGCGAACGCTGGCAGGGCACGCTGCTGCTGGTCTTTCAGCCCGGCGAGGAGGGCCTCAACGGCGCGGAGATCATGATCCGCGAGGGCCTGCTGGAGCGCTTCAAGCCCGACCGGGCGCTGGCGCTTCATTTATGGAACGATCTGCCCGTGGGTGTGGCCGATGCGACCCCCGGCCCGGTGATGGCCGCCGCGGAAAGCTGGGAAGCCACCATCATCGGCAAGGGCGGTCACGCCGCGCAACCCGCGGAGACCGTGGACCCCGTCGTCGCGGCGGCGCTGGCCGTGCTGGCGCTGCAGACCATCGTCAGCCGCAATGTCCCCCCTACGGAGACCGCCGTCGTCACCGTGGGGATGATCCGTGCGGGGGACGCTTTCAACGTCATCCCCGACCAAGCGCTGCTGCGGGGCACGATTCGCACCTATCGCCCGCAAGTGCGGGAGACCGCCTTGCGCCGGCTCGACGAGATCATTCAGGGCGTCGCGGCCACGCTGGGCGCCAGGGCCGTCATCGAACAGTATCCCCTCACCCCGGCGCTGGTCAACGACGCTGCGACGGCCCGCCTCGTGCAGCAGAGCATCACTGCAGTCCTGGGAGATGACGGCCTGAACATGGGCCTGCAGGTGATGGGCAGCGAGGACTTCGCCTTCTTCCTCCGGGAAGTGCCGGGGTGCTTTGTCTTCGTCGGCTCGGGACGCCCGGAAGGGCCGCTGCTGGCACATCACAATTCCCATTTTGATATTGACGAGCGCGCGCTGACCATCGGCGCTGCGATTATGGTGGATGCGGTCCAGCAACTGCTGCCGCGCCACGGAGGCTGACATGCCCCAACGCGGTCCGCTTCAATGGGTAGACGGGGAGGGCTGGCTGATTCTCTCCGGCGGCGGCGACTGGCAACGCGGGGAGACCGATGCCGTCACCGCGCACATCCTCAGCATTGCCAATCTCGATCGCCCGATGGTGGTGTTGCTTTCTGAAGGCGAGCGCGAACGGGGTTACGAGCTGCTTGAATCCTACACGCGGCTCGGCGGCCCCGGCGGGGAAGTCGTCATCCTCGAAGGGATGCCGCGGCAAAGGTTGAACGAGCCGCGTCTGCTCACCGCCCTCGCCGAAGCCGGCATTCTGCACCTCGGCGGCGTCCAGCCGTGGATTTTGGCGCGCAGTTTGAGGAACACCCCCGCGCTGGCCCAAATCCTGAAGGGCTACGGCACGCTGCAGGGACTGCTGATCGTCGGCGCGGAGGGTGGGGCGGCGGCGCTCGGCGCATGGATCGCCGGATCGGGGCAGGAAACGACGACCGCGCCGGGCCTGGGGCTTGTGCGCAGCGCCATCATCGCCCCCCAGTTCACCACCACGGAGGAGGCCCCGGCGTTGCGCGCACAATTGCGGCTGCATCCCGGTTTTGTGGGACTCGGGATCCCGCGCGGCGTCGCCCTGGCTCTGGGACCACAGGGGCAGGTCGAAACCTGGGGCGAAGGCGCCGTCACAGCGGTCGTCCACGAGGAAGCCGCTGAATCTTGAATGTTTTATGCAACACGGCCCGACTATTATTCAACGGAGGGAGAATGGCTAGCAATGTGAAAACCGTGGTTGTGCGTGTCGGCGGTGAAGCCGGCGAAGGCACCGTCACGTTGGGGGAGATGTTCACCCGCGTGGCGGCGCTGGATGGGCTGGAAGTCTATACCTTCCGCACTTACCCCGCCGAAATCAAGGGCGGGCAGGTGCTCTTCCAGACCCGTTTGGGCATCGAGCGGGTGCTCTGTGAGGGGGACGCCGCCGATGTGCTGGTGGCGATGAACCGGCAGGGTTGGGAGGAAAACCTCAACGATTTCCACCCCCAGGGCGTCCTCGTCTATGACCCCGACGCCGTTCCGAACCCCGAAACCCAGGGGCGACGCTCCTATGCGGTGCCTGTGACCCGGATCTCCAAGAGCTTCGATTTCGTTCGCGGCAAGAACCTCGTCATGGTCGGCGCGCTGTCGTGGTTCTTCCGCCTCAAGCTGGAGACCGCGCAGACAGCAGTCCGCAAAAGCATGGGCCGCTACGCCGACGTCCTGGACAAGAACCTGCACGCGCTCGAAGAGGGCTATCATTACGCGCGGGAACACTTCTCCGATCTCTTCCCGTATCAGCTGCCCCTGCCCGAAAAGCCGGCGGAACGGCTGCTCCTTTCCGGCGCCGAGGCGATGGCGCTCGGCGCGCTGAATGCGAATTGCCGTTTCTTTGCCGGCTACCCCATCACCCCGGCGACCACGCTCATGGAGACCATGGCGCGCTATTTGCCCGCTTTTGGCGGCACGCTGGTGCAGGCGGAGGACGAAATTGCCTCTATCAACATGGCGATTGGCGCTTCTTACGGCGGCCTGCGCGCTATGACCGCGACCTCCGGGCCGGGCCTCTCTTTGATGGTGGAGGGCTTGAGCATGGCCAGCATGGCGGAAATCCCCCTCGTCGTCGTTGACGTGCAACGCGCCGGGCCTTCCACCGGTATGCCCACCAAGACTTCCCAGGGCGATCTCTTCCTCTCGCTTTACGGCGGGCACGGCGATGGGCCGCGCTTCGTCCTCGCGCCCGATTCGGTCAAGGATTCCTATTATCAGATGATCAACGCCTTCAGCCTGGCGGAGCACTTTCAGACGCCCGTCATCGTACTTTCGGATCAGGCGATGGCCTCGCGCGTGGAAACCATCCCCTATCCCGAAGAGATTTGCGGCGTGTGGAGCGAATGCCTGGAGCGGATCCTGCCCACGCCGGAGGAGCTGGCGCACGATTACCGCCGCTATCGCCTCACCGAAAACGGGCTGTCGTCCATGGCCACGCCGGGGACACCCGGCGGCATGTACCTGGCGGAAAGCCTGGAGCACAATGAGTACGGCCATCCCAATGACTCGCCCGAAAATCACAGGCAGATGATGCAGAAGCGCGCCCGGGTCGTCGAAACGGCGCGCAAGCACCTGGTGAAGTGGGACTCCGTGGCGCGGCGTTGGGGTGAGGAAGAGGCCCAATTCGGCATCATGGGCTGGGGCAGCACCCGCGGCGCCGTCCGCGAAGTGATGGAACAGCTCGCCGCGGAAGGCGTCGCCATCGAGGCGCTCTATCCGCACACGTTGCTCCCCATGCCCGACGAGGCCATCCAGAAATTCTTGCGCGGGAAGAAGGCCATCCTGGTACCGGAGCTGAACTTCAGTTCCCAATTCGCCCGCATGATCGCCCACCGTTATTACAAACAGCTCGACGCGCAAAACACGCACGTCCACATGTTGGCGAAAGAGGAGGGCGTGCCCTTCAAAATCCGGGAAATCTACGAAGCGGCGCGTCAGATGATCCAGGCCGAAGGAGGTTGCTGATGGCCCGCAAACCCAATGACTACAAGAACGCTGTCAAGCCCATCTGGTGCCCCGGTTGCGGCGATTATGCCGTCCATGCCGCGCTGATGCGCGCTTTTGCCGATCTCGACCTGGCGCCGGAAAACATCATCGTTGCCTCCGGCATTGGCTGCTCCAGCCGGATGCCGGGCTTCTTCTCGACCTACGGCTTCCATGGGATTCACGGGCGCGTCCTGCCGCTGGCGACGGGCATCAAACTCAGCCAGCCCGATAAGACTGTGATCGCCGTCGGCGGGGATGGCGACGGCTTCAGCATCGGCGGCGGACACGTGCCGCACGCGGCGCGCCGCAACATCGAGATCGCCTACATCATGATGGACAACAGCATCTACGGCATGACGAAGGGGCAGGCCTCGCCGACCTCGCCGCGGGGCACGAAGCAGGCCGCCTCGCCTTACGGGACCGTGGAAGCTCCCCTCAATCCGCTCTTGTTGGCCCTGGCGTACAACACTACCTTCGTCGCCCGCGCTTTCTCCGGCGCGCTGAAGGAGATGGTCGAAATCTTCAAGCAGGCGCTGCAACATCCCGGCTTTGCCTTCGTCCAGGTGCTCTCCCCGTGCGTTTCTTTCTTTGACACTTATGACCTTTACCGCAAGAACACCGCGCCGTTGCCGGACGACCACGATCCCACGGACATGATGGCGGCCATGCAGCTGGCGCAGAGTGAATCGCCACTGTATCTGGGGATTTTCCGGCGCGTCGTTCAGCCGGGATACTCTCAGCAGATGGCGGAACTGCAGCAACGCGCCCCTAAGATCACGGCCGCGGAGCTCCTGGAGCGCTACGAACGCTAGCGCTCGCTGGGCCCGAGGTCACCTCGCTGCCAGGAGTGCCATGCAACCGGCGCTCCTGGCGGTGAATGGGTTCACACCGGGAAAGCTCTCTCATGCCTGACCTGCGTCTCATCGCCAGCGACATTGACGGCACTCTTGCCGACGATCAGGGCGAGCTCGCGCCGGAGACGATCGTCACCCTGCGGGCGCTCTTGCGGCGCGGGATGTCCGTCGTGCTCGTCACCGGGCTGAATCCCTGGCCCGTGCGGCGCTATCTGGCGCACATCAGCGGCGGGGACTCCTTCCCCGAGCTGCGCGCCATCGCCCTCAACGGCATCTTCCTGCTCGAAGGCGAGGAGCTCCACGAGGGGTGCTTCACCCCGCTGGATGTGATCCATGACACGATCCCTGTGCTGTTGGAGGAAGGGCATGTGCCCCTGGTCTTCGGCGCGGATGGCGTGACCCGTTACGTGCCGGTGCCGGCAGGGATGGCGACGGTCGAGGCTTTGATTGCCTCGCGGCCCTATCAACCCTTTGTGCCAGTCGCCGATGTCGCGGAGCTCCTGGCGACGCCGGCGGCGCTCGTCTCGATGACGGGCAGCGCTGAAGCAGCGGCGCGGGTCGCTGAGCGCCTGCAAGCGGTCCTCGGCGAGCGGGCTTACATCGCCCATCAGCCGGGACTGCGACGCAGCTGGGTCGAGGTGAATCATCGGGAGGCGCGGAAAGACGTCGCCCTGCTGGCGCTCGCCGCGCGGTTGGGTTTTACGCCGGAGGAGATCCTCTACTTTGGCGACAGCCTCAACGATTTGCCGGTGTTCGAGAAGGTGCCTCACGTGGTGGCGGTCGAAAACGCCCGTCCTGAAGTCAAAGCCCGCGCCTGGCGCCTGGCCCCTCCGAATCACGCTGCCGGGGTCGCGCGCTTCCTGCAGGAGCTGTTTGGGGTGAGCGAGGGGTAAGAGGGCTGCCGTCCCCGGCGCAGTGACCTATGCCCGACTTTCCACGCGCCCTCACTTTCGATAGCGGCGTCACCCTGGTGGTGACCGACCTCCACGGCAACTG
Organism: Anaerolineae bacterium; assembly: GCA_018055515.1. Lineage (GTDB taxonomy): Bacteria > Chloroflexota > Anaerolineae > B4-G1 > SLSP01 > JAAZNO01. The sequence continues at coordinate 645 of JAGPHL010000127.1, read as the reverse complement.
GCCGCTCTACGAGCGGTATCGGGAGCTGTTCCTCGCCTTGTACGCGCGCGGAGCCGTCGAGCGGCTCCTCTTCACCGGCGATCTGCTGCATCACACCGGTCCCGAGGAAGACGACCGCTCCCTGGAGATCGTCCTGGACTTGATGGGGCTTCAGGAGCTGTTGCCGGAGACCCTCTTCGTGCTGCTGGGCAATCACGAGCTGCCCCATCTCTACCACGTGCCGCTTTCCAAGGGCGATGATCTCTTCACGCCGCGCTTCGAGGCGGCCCTGGGAGCGCACCGCGAACGGGTGATGGCCTGGCTTGAGGGGTTGCCCTTCTACGCACGGACGCGCGCGGGCGTGTCGCTCTGTCACGCCGGGGCCTTCGCCGAGGTCGCCGCGGCGGGGGTCATGCCGCAGTTGCTCCACTGGTCCCATCGCGCCTTGTTGCTGGAGACCGCCGCGCGCTTGCCCCTGGACCTCCGCCCGGCGCTGCGCGAGGAAGTCGGGCGCCTGTTGGGCGTGCCCTATCCGCTGCTGGCGCAGACCTGCTTCGCCGTGGCCGACGCCGGCGATCCTCGCTACGACGATTTCCTCATCGGCCAACTCGTCGCCGCCGATCCGCGATTCGAGCTGCTCTGGTCGGCCTTCTTCACCCGCAACGA
>JAGPHL010000126.1:3920-8005 GCA_018055515.1 Anaerolineae bacterium | reverse complement strand
GCCGTCGGTGAGACGCTGGGCAGCCAGTACAGCATCCCCGACATCATCCAGACCGACGCCCCCATCAATCCGGGCAACTCCGGCGGGGTGCTGGTGAACGAACAGGGCGAGGTCATCGGCGTGACGACGGCCATCGTCTCGCCCGTGCAGGCGTCCGTGGGCATCGGCTTTGCCATTCCGGCCACGATCGTCCAGCGCGTCGTGCCGGTGCTCATCGAGAAAGGCGCCTACGCCCATCCGTGGATCGGCATCAGCGGCACGAGCCTGACCGCCGAGATCGCGACGGCCATGGATCTGCCCGCGGAGCAACGCGGCGCGCTGGTGATTGAGGTCATCAAGGATAGCCCGGCGGATAAGGCCGGCCTGCAAGGCGGCACACGGCAAGTCACCATCGAGGGGACCAAAGTCACCGTTGGAGGAGATGTCATCATCGCGTTTGACGGCGTCCCCATCCGCAGCTTCGACGAGCTGGTCTCGGTGTTGGGCGCTCAGAGCCGGCCGGGGCAGACGGTGACCCTCACCGTGCTGCGTGACGGCGCCGAGCGCGACATCCGCCTGACCCTGCAGGAGCGGCCCAAATCCTGAGCCGCGGTCCGCATTCTCACAATCCGGCAGACTTCGGTGACTTGCGCAGGCGAGTCACCGAAGTCTGTTTGTGCCTCTTGCCGCCCCTTTTCAACCATCCCCAAAATGACAAACTCAGGTTATAATATAAGGGTAAAAGCCGTCACTTGGGTTTGTGTTCGGTAAAAAGGGGCTGCCATGACGATCACCCGCCAGGAGCTGGAGCACTATTTGACGCAGAGTTATGCTGAAATGACGCAGCACAACGCGCCAGATACCGCAATCGCCATCGGAGAGGCCTGCGCCGCGAGAGGATTTCCCCGCGGCCAGATCGCCGCCCTCCAGAAAGCCGCGCTCCACAAGCTGCTGGAAGAAGTCCCCGCCGCCCCCTTGAGCGACGTCGCCTCGCACCTGTCCGCGCTGCTGGAAGACATGCTCGCCGGCTATGACGCCGTCGCGCGGCAACGCCCCCGACTTGCTGACGCGCGCGACGTGGAAAGCGCGGCGGAGCTGCAATGGACGCGCCAGGAACTCGAAGCCCAGAATGCCCGCCTTGCCTCCCTCTATCGCCTGGGGCGCACCATCAACGCCACCTTCGAGATCAATACGATCTTTGAACTGCTGGCCAAAGAGGCCATGCTGATCACCGGCGCCGCCCGCGGCGCCGTGCTGCTCGTCAACGAGGTCCAAGGGTATCAGGAGATCAACCAGCTGCTGGGATTCACCCCCGAGGAAGCCGCTTTGGCGATGAGCACGCGGCTGGTGCTGGGAAAGGGCCTCATCGGCTATGCCCACGAACATCAGATCATCGTGGTTGTAGACGATGTCCGGCAAGATCCACGCTATTGGGAATTTGTCCCCTCCACACGCGCGGAGCTCGTTCTCCCCATCATCCATGAAGGGAAAGTGCTGGCGCAGCTCGATCTGCAAAGCCCGGAAGTCGGCGCTTTCCGCAGCGTTGATCTGGAATATCTCAAGGCGCTGGCGGACCAGACCGCCATTGCCATCCAAAATGCCCGGCTTTTCCAGCAGGTACAGGCGGAACTCGACGAGCGCCGCCGGGTGCAAGGCGACCTGGAACGGCGCGCCAAACAGCTGCTGCTGGTGTGGCAGGTGAGCCGGCAGGTGAGCTCCCTCCTCGACCCCGAACAGCTGCTGCAGCAGATTGTCGAGCTGATCCGGCTGACCTTCAACTACGCCTATGTGCTCATCCTGGTGATAGACCCGGCGCAGAAACGGCTCACCCTGCGGGCCAAAGCCGGCTTCGAGATGGCGCCTGACCGCACCATCGAACTGGAGCTCGGCGTGCAGGGCATCTGCGGTTGGGTCGCGGCCCACGGGCAACCCCTGGTGATCAACGATGTCACCCAGGAGCCGCGCTACTGGCCCCTGGAAGAACTGGCCGAAACGCGCTCCGAAATCGCCGTGCCCGTGAAAGTCAAAGGCGAGCCCATCGGCGTGCTCGACGTCCAAAGTGTGAATCTCAATGCCTTTAGCGAAGAGGACCTCTCCATTCTGGAAGTGCTCGCCGATCAAATCGGGGTCGCCATGGAGAATGCCCGCCTCTTCGCTGCCGAGCAGCAACGCCGCCGCGAGGCGGAAACCCTGCGCACCGCGGCCCTTTCGATGATCACCACAGTGGATCGCAATCGCGTGATCGAGCAGATCCTTATCGAGCTCCGCAAAGTCGTCCCCTACGACAGCGCTTCCGTGCAGTTACTTCAAGGGGAGCACCTGGAAATCATCGGCGGACATGGGTTCCCCAACCTGGAGGAGCTGCTGGGATTTACCTTCGACCTGACCGCCAACATCAATCCCAACTGTGAGGTCATGCACCGGCGCGCGACCCTCATCATCGGGGACGCCCCGACCAGTTACAGTGAGTTTCTGAAAGAACCCCACGTGCAGGCCAACATTCATTCCTGGTTGGGCACGCCGCTTCTCATCGGCAACGAACCCATCGGCATGATTGCCCTCGACAAACACGAACCGGGCTTCTACACGGAGGAACACGCCCGCCTGGCGGAAGCTTTCGCGGCGCAAGCCGCCATCGCGGTCGCCAACAGCCAGCTCTTCGAGGCCGAGCGCGAACAGCGGGAGCTGGCAGAAGCGCTGGCGCAGGCCGCTGCGGCCGTCACCGCGACGTTGGATCTCAGCGAAGTCCTCGACCGCATCCTCGAGCAGGTCGAACGGATTGTCCCCGGCGATGCCTGCAACATCATGTTGATCGAGGGCAATTTTGCCTACCCCGTGCGTTCCCGTGGCTACGAGCAGCTGTCCGCCCCACGCATCCCGCAACAAGTCCCCTTGTCCATTTTCGACACAGCGACCCTGCGGCGGATGATCCGCACCGGCGAGCCGCTGGTGATTACCGATACGAGTGCAAGCCCGCTGTGGAACCCCTCGCCGCAAAACAAGCCCTCCTGGGTGCGTTCCTACGTCGGCGCGCCCGTGTTGATGGGGAGCAAGGTGCTGGGCTTTCTCAACGTGAATGCCCAAAACCCGGGGCGCTTCAGCGCCGCCGACGCACGACGGCTGGCGCTCTTTGCCCCTTACGCCGCCACCGCCCTCGAAAACGCCCGGCTCTATCGCCAATTGCAGGATTACGCGAGCGAGCTCGAACGCCGGGTGCAGGAACGCACGGCGCAAATTCAGGGGCAACTGGCCCGCCTCGACGCCATTCTGAACAGCACCTCCGACGGCATCATCGTGGCGGACATGCAGGGGCAGATTCTACAGGCCAACCCCGTGGCGCAGGATTGGCTCACCCGCACCCTCGCACCCGAGGATAGCGCCCGGCTGCGGGCGACTATCCAGGAGCTCGCCGGCCATTCTGCCGAGCATCCGAGCATCATGCTGACGCTGGCGGGGTTGGATCTGCAGCTCAACGCCGCTTCCATCTTCGACCCCCAACCCCAACAGCCCGCCGTCGTCGTGACCCTTCACGACATCACGCAGCTCAAAGCGCTGGAACGCATGAAGTCGGGCTTCGTCGCCAACGTCTCCCACGAGCTGCGAACCCCCGTCACCACCATCAAACTCTACACGGAGCTCCTGGCCCGGCAACCGCAGAAAGCGCCGCTCTATGTGGAAATGCTGGCGCAGAGCGTGGAGCACCTGGCGCACCTGGTCGAAAAAATCCTCCAGCTCGCGCACATTGACGCTGGCCGGGTCGAGCTGCACTTTGAACCCACGCGGCTGAACGACCTGGTCGAGCTCGTCATCAGCAACCATCAGGCCATGGCGCGCGAGGCCGGCGTGCAATTGCGCCAGGTGCAAACGGCGTCCAACGTCCATGTCCTGGGAGATTCCAAACGCCTGGTCGAAGTCCTCAACAACCTGGTGGAGAACGCCATCCAATACACGCCGGGCGAGGGAAAGGTCACCGCCATCATCGGCACCGCCGAGATCGAACAACGGGTGTGGGCCACCGTCACCCTTCAAGACACCGGCATCGGCATCCCTGAGGAAGAAATCCCCTACATTTTCGACCGGTTCTTTCGCGGCAAAATTCCGCAGCT
>JAGPHL010000126.1:0-3820 GCA_018055515.1 Anaerolineae bacterium | reverse complement strand
GGCCTGGCAGGTCTTGCGTGCAGCGCCTCACGCGCCCTCTCCCCGGCTCAGCTCTGCTCGATCAGCCCCTCCCGCCAGGCGTAGATCGCCGCCTGCGTGCGGTCCGAGAGGTGCAGCTTGCTCAGCAGGTTGCTGACGTGCGCCTTGACCGTGCGTTCGGTCACGACCAGCGCGTCCGCAATTTCGGCATTGGACTTCCCTTGCGCGATGAGCTGCAACACTTCCAGCTCGCGCGGCGTGAGATCGGCGGCGGGATCGCGCGCCTGCGTCGGCGCCGAGACCTCCGCCATCAGCCGTCGGGCGATGCGCGGGTGCAGCGTCGCTTCGCCCACGGCGGCGGCGCGAATGGCCCGCAGCACCGTCTCCGCGTCGGCGTCCTTGAGCAGATATGAAAGCGCCCCCGCTTTGATCGCCGAGAAAATCAATTCATCTTGCACGTAACTCGTGAGCACCACGACCTGCGAATGCGGGCTGATCTCCCGAATGCGGCGCGTCGCCTGCACCCCACCCTGGTCCGAAGGCTCACGCCCCGGCTGCAGCGGCAGGACCAGGTCCATCAGCACCACATCGGGAACCTGCTGCGCCACGCCGTTGACAGCGCTGAGCGCATCGCCCGCCTCGCCGACGATAATGATGTCGGGCTGAGCGTTGAGATAGAAGCGCAGCCCCTTGCGCACCACGTCGTGATCGTCCACGATGAACACCGTGATGGGCTCCTCGGAGGATGGGGGTGGCGGTACACTGTTCGCGGCGGACATGGGCTTCACTTTCCCATCGCCCACATCAGGGCTGCGGCCACGCCCAGCGCCAGCAGCAGTCCCACCAGCACCATCACGAACCCGCGTCTCTGCGCCGTCGGCGCCGACGTCCGCGCCGGCGGCTCCCGCAAGCGCACCATCACCACGACGAGAATCCCCAGGGGAATGAGGGCCAGCAGCACCCATTCCGGCCCTGCAGCAGCAACATCAGTGACATCGAATGTCGCGCCGCGTCCCGCCCAGAAGCCCAAGGGCACTCCCAACAACAGCCCCAGCACGAAAGCCGCCACACTGCGCCCATGGCCCTGGCGTGGCCGTTCCTCTTCCCCGTAGTCATACGGCAATCCGCTCATTTGGCCCATGCTCGCCTCCTGTTATGCCTGTCGGCAGCGCGTCGCCGGCAGCGCCTCTGCCGGCGATGAAACTCTTCAGCTCGCTGCGCACCCGGTCTACTGGGGTTTCTTCGGCGTGAAGGGGAGTTCCCCCACCAGGAGCGTCGGCGTGACGCCCTCTTGCGTGAGGATCACCTTCGCGTTGTCGCGCAGCGCCGTCTCCGTCATCTCCATCTGGCGCAGCAACTGCGCGCTGCCCTGGAAGTACTGTTGCGCCGCCTCGTTGACCAGCCGAATCGCCTCGGCACGCCCTTCAGCAATCTCGATGGAGGCTTCCCGCTCGCCTTCCGCCTTGCGGATCGCCGCCTCGCGCTCGCCTTCCGCGCGTTGAATCGTCGCCAGCTTCTGCTGCTCCGCCGCCTCAAACTCGCCCGTTGCCAGCAGCCGCATCGCACGGCGTTCCTGCTCCGCCGTCTTCTGCTTGTGCATGGCCCGTTTGATGTCCTCTGGCGGATCAATCAACATGATCTCCACCTTGCTGACCACCAGCCCCCAATCATCGGCAAAGCGGTTCAGCACCGTCTGCAGGTTAGTGGCGATCTTTTCGCGCGCGACCAGGCTCTCATCCAACGTCAGATCGCCGAATTCCTGGCGGAGATTCGTCATCGCCAGCTGGATCACCGCGCGCTTCCAGTTGTCAATATTGTAGAACGTGCGCTTGATAGATTCCTCATCCGCCTTGGGGCGCACCCACATCACCCCGTCCACCCGAATCTCAACGTTGTCCTTAGTGATAACGGGCTGAGGGGGAATGTCCATGGTGTGTTCGCGGATGTCGCGGACGCGGATCATCTGGAAAATGGGAAGCTGGAAGCCCAGACCCGGCAGCACAAACCGCGAATACTTCCCCAGGAACTCCTGAATGCCCCGTTCGTAAGGCTTGAGCGTATACACAAAACTGACGATTGTCCTCATAGCACTCCTTTCTCTGACCTGGAATTCTGTAGCGTAGAAAACCCAAAACTCTCTCCATCCATGGGGGATGCCGGATCGCCCGGCCCCCTTTCTCCCAACGGTCAGACCGTCGCCGGCTTGACCGCCTCCAACTCCGCCAGTACCAGACGCTCATCCAGCGTCCGCGCGACGATCATGGCGAGCAGCGGCAACGGCAGGGCCTGACGCAGGGTCAAGGAGAGATCATTGCCCGATCCCTGCAGCTCCGCAAGCGTCGCGCCGCCCTCATCATAAAGCGTCCACCTGTCCGGGGTCTCGCGCTCCGGCACGAGGCTGTAGCCGTGGTCGTCGAAATTCACCTCCGTCCAGCTGTGGATCTGACGGCCCTGATACTGCATCGCCGCCACCGCCTGCCGTTTGAAGGTGAGGATCGCCCGTCCCTGCTGTCCCCGCATCCGGCGCAGCTCCCAGGGAGCGCCTTCCATCTTCCAACCATAGCCGTTCACCGTGCTGTGAATTTCAATCAGCGGCACGCCGGAGATCGCCGACCGCAGCCGCCAGCTCGAGCGCAGGCCCAACAGCTTGCGGCTCTTGTTGGCGCAGTACGGCCCGTCCACAGGATCCACCAACGGACGCCGCAGGTTGCGTTGGTCGGCTGGCACCCAGGGCCAGGTCTGCCCCACGGGGATGACCAATCGTTGCCCCAGCCAGGCCCAATTCTCCAGGCTGATGTCGGGGTGATATTGCGGCGCCCCGACTCCCGCCAGGATTGCGCCGTGACGCTCAGGCAGGTTCACCTCAGCCGTGACGGTCGTGCCGCACCCCAGATCGCTGTCCACGGTCAGACGCCCGCCCACACTCATCAAGCGCTCGGTCATGCTGGCAAGGCCCAGGCCCGATTGCGGCGTGCTCGTGTCGAAACCAACCCCATTGTCCGTGACGCGCAACAGCACCGAAGCCGGCAGGCAATGCAGGGTGATATCCACGCGCGTGGCGTTGGCATGGCGGGCGACGTTGTGCAGCGCTTCCTGCACTACACGGTAGAGCACTTCCGCCACCTGCAGCGGCAAGTTCTGGTCCGAGCCTTCCACGTCCAGGTAGACCAGCAGGTGCTCCTGCGCGCCGAACAACAAGCTGTAGTCGTTCAAGGCGCGGATCAGGCCCACTTCACCCAGGGAGCCGGGGCGCAGGTCCTCGATCAATCGCGTCGTCTCGCGTTGCGCCGCCTGCGCCGCGCGCTCGATTTCGTCGAGCATCTCCGCCAGGTCCGCCGGCAGCGCTCCCGCCTTCTGAGACCGGGCGCGGACAGCGCTCGCGGTCAGCGCCAGGCTGAACAGATGTTGTTTCACGCTGTCATGCAGCTCGCGCGCCAGGCGATTGCGCTCTTCCACCACCGCCAGCGCCCGCACCTGATCGGTGAGCCGGGCGTTGTGCTCGCGCAGGGCCTCCAGGTCTTCCTCATCCTCTTTCAGATGCGCGGCGAGCACGTCCAATTGCGCCGTGAGCAATCCAAAATCGTCCGCCTTCGGATCTGCGATCCGCAATCCCAGGTGTCCACGCGCCCAGGCCTGTGTGATCTCCAGAGCGTGCTGCAGACGCCGGGAACCCAGCCAGCCCAACGTGACGCTCGCCAGCAGGCAGACCGCCGCCGCCACCCAGGGCTGCCACAAGCCGATAAGCAAGGTCGCTGTCCCCACGCAAAGATACGTCAACGTCAATTTGTGTCGCGTCCGAATGTTCACCCGCCGGTTCAAATTGGACATAGGTCATCTCCCC
>JAGPHL010000125.1 GCA_018055515.1 Anaerolineae bacterium | reverse complement strand
CCACGCCTCGCTGTGCGCAGTTCTCGCGATATTCCCTGATAGAACGAGAGGCCGCGCCGGCGGCCTGTTGATTCAACGCCGAATCGTACTATAATTCAGCCTTGAAAGCGCAGGCATGATCCAACAACACATCCCAGGAGGTCACACAATGTACAAAGTCGTATTGCTGCGTCATGGCGAGAGCATTTGGAACCAGGAAAATCTCTTCACCGGCTGGACCGACGTAGACCTTTCCGCAAAGGGCATCGAAGAGGCCCACGCCGCCGGCAAAACCCTCCGCGAAGCGGGCTACACCTTTGACGTCGCCTTCACGTCGGTGCTCAAACGCGCGATCCGCACGCTCTGGATTACCCTCGACGAGATGGATCTGATGTGGATCCCCGTCTATCGGCATTGGCGGCTCAACGAACGCCATTACGGCGCGCTCCAGGGACTCAACAAGGCCGAGACCGCCGCCAGGTATGGCGAGGAGCAAGTCCTCATCTGGCGGCGCAGCTATGACGTCCGTCCGCCCGCCCTCGAGCCTTCCGATCCCCGCTGGCCCGGTCACGACCGGCGCTACGCCGACCTGAAGCCGGAAGAGCTGCCGGCCCACGAATGCCTCAAAGACACCGTAGCGCGCTTCCTCCCCTACTGGCACGAGGCAATTGCGCCCGTCGTCCAATCCGGCAAGCGCGTGATCATTGCCGCACACGGCAACAGCCTGCGCGCGCTGGTCAAATACCTCGACGCTATCTCCGATCAGGCCATCATCAAGCTCAATATCCCCACCGGCGTCCCCCTGGTTTACGAGCTGGACGAACACCTGCAGCCCATCACCCACTACTATCTCGGCGACCCCGAAGCCATCGCTGCCGCGCAGGAAGCCGTGGCCAATCAGGGAAAAGCCAGGTAACGCTCCCTCCATCGAGGCGCAAGACGTGAGCTGCGATCCGGCAGTTCACGTTTTGCGCTATGGGAAGCCAAATCCAAGTGTACGAGTGGCAGACTCCCCAACCGATCACGGTCCCCCCGCCGTTACGTGCCTTTGTCGGCGGACACCCGCTGGTGGCCGAAACGCTGGTGCGACGCGGCATCACCACCGTGGAAGCAGCGCGCGCCTTCCTCGATCCTCGCGCAGCGACCCCCGCTTCGCCGTTCGACTTTCCCGACATGGAGCGCGCCGTCACCCGCCTCGACGAGGCCATCCGCGCTCACGAGCGCATCTGCGTTTGGGGCGACTTCGACGTTGACGGGCAGACCTCCACAACCGTGCTGGTCGCCACCCTGCGCGATCTCGGCGCGGAGGTGACGCACTACATTCCTGTGCGCGAGCTCGAATCGCACGGCGTGAACACCGCCCAATTGGCGCACCTCCTGGATGAGGGCGTGCAAGTCCTCCTCACCTGCGATACCGGCAGCGACGCTTTTGAGGCAGTTGACTACGCGAAAGGCCGCGGCGTCCCCGTCATCATCACCGACCATCATGAATTGCCACGGGGCGACCTCCCCCCCGCCTGGGCCCTCATCAACCCCCACCGCCTGCCGGAAACCCACCCCTCCGCCACGTTGCCCGGCGTCGGCGTGGCGTACAAACTCGCTGAAGCGCTCTCCACGCAGGCCGGACGACCTGACGACGCCCGACGTTACCTCGATCTCGTTGCCCTGGGAATCGTCGCCGATGTCGCCCAGCTCACCGGCGACACCCGTTATCTCCTGCAGCTGGGCCTGCCGGCGCTGCGGGAGACATCCCGCTTGGGCCTGCAGGAGATGTTCAAACTGGCGCAGGTCCTGCCGGCACAAATCAATGAGGAAACCATTGGGTTCGTCATCGCGCCGCGCCTCAACGCGCTGGGACGCCTGGGCGACGCCAACGTCATCGTGGACTACTTCCTCACCCACGATCAGGCGCAAGCGCGCCTCCTCGCGGCCCAGATGGAGGCGCTCAACGCCGAGCGCAAACGCCTCTGCGCCGAAGTCGAGGCCGCCGCTGAGGCGCAGCTCGAGCAGGACCCCGCGCTCCTGGAATACGAAGCGCTGGTGCTGGTCAACTCACACTGGCACACCGGCGTCGTGGGGATTGTGGCCAGCCGCCTGGCAGAACGCTACCATCGCCCCGCGATCCTGCTCGTCGCGCCCGGCGATGGCAGCGCCCGAGGCTCGGCCCGCTCCGTGCCAGGATGCCACATCACCGAGGCGATTGCCACCCAACGCCCGCTGCTGGAACGCTTCGGCGGTCACGCGCAGGCGGCAGGACTGGCGCTGGCGCAGGAAAACATCCCGGCGTTCCGACGAGGACTGTCGCAGGCGGTCAAAGCCCAACGCGGCGTCGTCGCAGCGACCCCGCCCCTGCAAATTGATGGCATTCTGCCGTTTTCGGAGCTGTCGCTCGCCCTGGTAGATGACCTGGAACGGCTGGCGCCCTTCGGCGCGGGACATCCGCCGCTCACGCTGGCAACCTGCAACGTGCGCGCCCAGGGGATCAACGTGATCGGGCGCAACGGTGATCATCTGGCCATCACCGTGGAAGACGGCAGCGGGACGTTGCAGCGTGTCATCTGGTGGCGCGCCGACCAGGAAGACGTCCCCGCCGAGACCTTCGACCTGGCCTACACCGTGCGCGCCAACACCTTCCGCGGCGAGCGCCGTCTGCAGGTGGAATGGCTGGACGCGCGTCCCGTGCCGGCCGCCGTCCCCGAAGCCGTGATCGAGATTCCGCGGCGCCTTATCGAGGATTACCGCCGCGAGCCCCACCCAGAAACGCTGCTCACCCCCTGGCTGCAACGGCCAGGCGCGCAGCTATGGGCTGAGGGGGTGACCCTGCCGGGGGCGAGAACGCGGCTGGAGCTGGAACCCGGCCCCGTTCTGATTTTGTGGACCGCGCCGCCGGGGCCGGAAGAGCTGGCGGCGGCGCTTCAAGTGGTCAATCCCCAGGAGATAGCGCTGTTCTGCCACCATCCCGCCCTCGATGAAATCAACCCCTTCCTGCAACAATTGACAGGGCGGGTCAAATACGCGCTCAGCCACAAAGAGGGGCGCATTGTCGTGCCGGAGCTGGCGGCGGCGATCGCGCACCGCGAGGTCACCATCCGGCGGGGGCTGGCGTGGATGGAGGCCCACGGCGACCTCACCCTCGTCCAGGAGGAGGGCAAGATCGTCATCGTGACACGAGGCGGCGCCAAAAATGCCTCCGCCTTAGCGCGGCGGACGGCGGAGCTGGTAGCGCTGCTGGAAGAAACGGCCGCGTATCGCAACTACTTCGCCCGCACCGGCGTGGAGCTGCTGTTCTAACGCGCCGTTGCTGCTGGCGCCGATGGCCGACATGAAAACCGGGTGATGGCATTCCATCACCCGGCTATTTTCGCACTTCCTTCTTTGTCGGACGCCGGCAGCTCGCAGTTCTGGCGCAAGCCGAGCCGCCCTGCCCGTCCCCGTTACTGCTGCAGCAGCCCCGACAGGCCGCGGATCACTGAGCCCTCGTCGGAGCTCTTTCCCCCTTGCGAGGGGGCCGCCGCCAGGACACGGTCCGCGAGCCGCGAGAAGGGCAGCGATTGCAACCACACGCGCCCTGTCCCTTGCAAGGTCGCCAGGAACAGGCCCTCCCCGCCGAAGAGCATGGACTTGAGGTTGCCCGCGCGCTGAATGTCGTAGGCGATGCCGGTTTCAAACGCCACGAGGCAGCCGGTGTCCACCAACAGCTTCTGTCCCGCCAGGCGCTTCTCGACAATCGTGCCGCCCGCGTGGATAAAGGCCATCCCATCGCCCCGCAGCCGCTGGAGGATAAAACCCTCGCCGCCAAAGAAGCCCGCGCCGAGCTTCTTGTTGAAGGCAATGCTGATTTCCGTGCCCAGGGCCGCCGCGAGAAAAGCGTCCTTCTGGCAAATCAGCTCCCCCCGCGCCTCATCGAGGTCAATGGCGATGATTTTGCCCGGATAGGGCGCGGCAAACGCCAGTCGCCGCTTGCCCTCAGACACATTGGTGAAATGGGTCATGAAGAGCGACTCGCCCGTGAGCATCCGCTTGCCGACGCTGAGGACTTTGTCCATCATGCCCTGGGGGCGGGAGCCATCGCCCATGCGCGTCTCAAAGACGATGCCATCGTCCATGTACATCATCGCCCCGGCTTCGGCGATCACCGTCTCGCGGGGGTCGAGCTCCACCTCCACAAACTGCAAGTCGTCGCCATACACCTGATAATCAATCTCATGGCTCTGCATCGGACTTTCTCCTTTATGTTAGATTTTGGACTTTGGATTTTGGAGCCGCTGCCAGTCTGGACAGGGCGTAAATCCTCTTCATATACGTCCCCAAACCGCCGACGTTGCAGCGGGGTCGAGCCGCCAGGTCACCGGCGACGTCACACCGGCTCACCGCAGCGCGGGCAAAAACGGCTGTTCGGACGCAATTCCGCCCCACAACGACGGCAAAGTTGTACCGGCGTTTTGAAATCCAACGGCGAGCCGCACACCGCGCAGAAACGCGCGCCCGGCCGCGCCGTCGCGCCGCACACGGCACAGACGGGAGCCCCGGCGTGCGCGTCCGCCGCCGGCTGAGGTGCAGCCCCTACCCGCTGCGTCGGGGGCAAATCCGCTGCTGCAGGAGCCGGCGGGAAAGGTGACGGCGGTGCAGGCGCTGCTGGCGGGGCGACAGGGCGCGGGGGCGCAAAGGTCGCCGGCTGCGGCGGGACCGGAGCAGGTTCAGCCCGCCCGTAGGATGGTCCGCCGCTTCCGGGGTGCACAAAGGCTGCCGGCGGCGGAACCGGAGCCGGCTTAGAACGTCCTCCCCGCACCACGATCACGGCGGCGGCCAGCAATAACCCCGCGCCGGTACACCCCAATCCGCCAATCAGCCATCCCAACACCGCTACCGCCGGAGAAGACGTCCGCCCCGACGAGGGAGATTTCGTCGGCGGCTCCAGGGTGGCATACGGCGCGGGAGTGGCTGTCGGGTAGAAAGGCATCTCGGCGCCGGGCGTGATCGGCGTCGGCGGCAAGACCGCGGCCGGCTGCGGCGCCGGCAAATGCAAGCGCCCGTAGCCAAAGGCCGTGTCCGGCCCCGCCGGGCCAAAATCGAGCGCATTGGCCAACAGGTAGTCCTTGACCTGATCGCGCGTGAAGCCGGGATTGGCCTGCCAGATCAGAGCCGCCGCGCCCGCGACGTGCGGCGTCGAAGCGGAGGTCCCGTCGAAGGCCGACTTGCCATACGTCGCGCCGGAAACGCCCGCCGGCGCGGCAATGTCGGGTTTGAGCCTCCCGTCCGTCGTCGGCCCCTGCGAGCTGTAATCCGCGAGCGTGTCATCCCACCAGTTGGTCGCTCCCACCGTGAGCGCGCTGACCGCGTCGCCGGGGGAACTCACGCTGTAGGAAATGGTAGGCAGGTCCACTTCTGTTCCGCCGCCATGGACGAAGACGTCGAACGTCACGGGGGTCGTCACGCTGTAGGCCTGCACGACGGCATACACGGTTTTACCATTGGTTTGCACCCACAGGGCCTCGGCCGGGCGCTGCCCCGGCTCGCCGGACTGCGGCTCCTCGGAAGTCGCCAACACGTCGCCCTGCGCGTTCACCACCAACAATTCCAGGTCCTGCGTCGGACGGTTCCACGCATCCTGCCAGATGAGATAAACCTCAATCTCATCCACGCTGTAAATGGCCATCACTTCATCGCCGGTCGTGAACTCATGATAGCCGTCGCCGTCCTCGTCGGTGAAAACGGCGCGATGATGGACAAGCGCTTCGTTGCCGGCGGAATTCACCCACAGGATGCCCTCGGCGGCGGTCTCCTCCACCAGCTGCGTGCCCCACCCCGTCCCATCCCGGGGACTGATGACCGCGCCCACAGAATGGGAGATGATGTTGACCCCCTGCTCGCGCAACCACTGCACCGCTTCACCCAACGCGGCGTCTGAACCGTCATACCAGGCAAAAAAAAGAGTCGCCTCGGGGGCGACTTCGTGAATGATTTCGGCACAGGCTGTGCCATGGACTTCTGCGGCGTCATACCACCCAAAGGTGTTGACCGTCACCTCCGCCGGCAATTCCGTGCCCAGGAGCGCCTCATAGCCGGAAAAGCCCAAATCGAGGACGCCAATGCGCACACCCGCGCCGGTGAACCCGGCCGCGTGCCACGCCTCCGCGCCAATGAGGGCCACCCCTTCGCCGGTAACCCCCTCCTGCAAAGTGCGCCCCTCAGGTTTGCGGGTCTCCGGCATCCGCACGGCGATCACGTGCTCCAGCTGCGTGAGCTGCTGGAAGATCAACGCGCTGCCCGCGCCGCCTTCCGGCGCCAGGAACTGCTCCTCGATCAACGTGAGCGGCACGGAGATATTGACCCGATCCTGATAGGCACTGACGACCTCGATGCCGGCGGCGCGCAGTTCTTCGACCAACGCCGTATTGTCCCCGGTATCCAGCACCAACGTCACCCGCAGATTCTTCCCATCGGGGGTGAACAGGCCCCGCTCCTGCGCCAGCTGCATCGCGGCCTCGCGTCCCCCTTCCATGTACGCGACCAGGAATTCCTTGTAGACCGAGCCTAACTGCGCATCATTCAACAGCGGCGCGATCTGCGGGTACAGCGCTGAGACGTCCTCCAGAGACGGCGGCAGCGTGAGAGCGCTGAGATCGAGCGCGGGAGGAGGAGGCTCTGCGCCGGGGGAAAGGATGAAGAAGAGGGCCACGGCGGCCCCCAGAAGCACCACGCCTCCGGCCAAAAGCAAGATCAGTAACGATTTATGTTTCATCATAGAACCACCCAGCGGTCATAAATTCCAGGTTCACTCGCGCTGCGCCAGGTAGAGGCGCAACGAGGTGTCGTCAGTAGCAACGGCCACCACTTCCAGGCCCTTCGAGCCGACCCGCCCGACCAGTTGATCGTTCACCAGGGCGTTGATATCCTCCATCATGCTGCCCGGGACCAACCGCAGCAGAGACAGCCGGCCCATCTTCACCCGCAGCAAGGACACCGCCATGCGGCCCCCGTCGGCGGCGCGAAAGGCGACCTCCCCGTGCACGACCGGCTTGAAAGGGCCGGCCGCCAGCTGCACCACAAACGTCGCGACGCCGCCGGGCTGCAAATCCACGCTGCCGCCGATCAAAGCGCTGTTACTTCCCAGCATCATGCGGTTGACGTAGCTCTCCTCGACCACCACCTCGATGTCATACGGCGGCAAAGCGGGCAAAGGCTCCGCCGCAACGGTCTTCTCGAGGGCGTTGACCAGCAACCAACCGCCTGCCAGGCCCACGAACACCCCCGCCAGCACACCGATCAACACCAGCACCCCCGGTTTCACTTTGGCGCCCATGGTCATCCCTCCGTCACAGACGGGCCTTGAGGATGATGTGATCCTCGTCCGTGCTGATGTCGAGCAACTGCGAGCCTGCGCCGAGTTCGTTTTCCAGCTGTTGCCGCAGCGCGCCGGTGAAGTTCTCCCCCACGGTCACCTCGCTCAGGCCCAGAAAGTCCATGAGATTCCGGCCGCCCGTGCTGATCTCCTGCACCTCAATCACGATTTCGCCGTTCACGACGGAAATCCGGGCCACGATTTTGAGTTCGAGCGTCACGAACAGCACGTCGAAGCGTGCCGTCGTCACGATGAGATTGCCCGGCTGCACGTCCAGCGAGGCTTCCTTCAGCCCCTTGTCAGGTAAAATCGCGGTGAGATTGCGGTTCAGGTAGGATTCCCGCACCAGAATGGCAATATCGGGTCCGGCGAGATCTCCAACCAGGGCCGCGGGCGGCGTCTCGCCCAGAGCGGGCAGCACTCCCACGGCGAGCACGCCGCAGCAACTCAGGCAGGCCATCAGAGCCAGGGCGATGAAAGGGAACAGCCAGCGTGCGGTTCCACGAGCGGGAGGCTGAGAAGGCAGCGGGGCCGGCAGGTCGCGCGCGTCGGCCGACACAGTCGGTTGCGGCGCTGCCGGCGCGGGCCTCGGGGATTGGAAGGGCGGCGCGACCTGCGGCGCAGGGGAGGCCAGGGGCCGTCCGCAACGCGCGCAGAAACGCGCTCCCGGCTTCACCGCCGCCCCGCACGCGGGACAAAGCGGAGGCGCAAC
>JAGPHL010000124.1 GCA_018055515.1 Anaerolineae bacterium | reverse complement strand
AAGGAGACTGACCCACAATGGAAGCACCTATGGATGGCTATCGCGTACGACCGGGAACACGGATTGATCTCCAGGACTGGGACCCCGACGATAAATCTGCCTTTGACGGCGGCAAGTCGAAGGGCTTGAAGGCGGTGCGCAAGCTCAGCCGCCGGCTGGAAACGCTCCAGGAGCTACTGTATGCCGAGGGGAAACATCAGCTGCTCATCGTGCTGCAGGCGATGGACACCGGCGGGAAGGACGGCGTCATCCGGCGCGTCTTCGACGGCGTGAATCCGCAGGGCGTCAAGGTCGCCAGCTTCAAGGTCCCGACGCCCGAAGACCTGGCGCACGATTACCTCTGGCGCATCCACCGGCACACGCCGGGCAAGGGTGAAATCGTGATCTTCAACCGCAGCCATTACGAGGATGTGTTGGTCGTGCGGGTCCACAATCTCGCGCCCCCGGAGGTCTGGGAGAAGCGCTTCGAGCACATCAACGCTTTCGAGCGGCTGCTGGCGGACGAGGGCACGACGATCTTGAAGTTCTACCTGCACATCAGCGCCGACGAGCAAAAGGCACGGCTACAGGCGCGCCTTGACGAGCCGAACAAGCGCTGGAAGTTCAATCCAGGCGATCTCAAAGATCGCGCCTTTTGGGGCGATTACATGCACGCTTATGAGGACGTGCTCAGCAAGACCAGCATGCCCTGGGCGCCCTGGTACATCATCCCCGCCAATCGCAAATGGTATCGCGACCTGGTCATCGGGACGGTGATCATCGAGACGCTGGAAAAGCTGGACATGCACTATCCCCAACCGGCGGAGACCCTCGACGAGATCGTGATCGCATAGGGTCGCGCGGCGGGACGCTCAATGGCGGGGTAACTGCGAGAGCGATTTGCGGATGATTTTGACCAGGTCCCCGGCATTGGCCTTCCGGGCCACGCTGATTGCCTGGTTGAGATAGGCCTTCGCCCGCATCTTGTTGCCCTGTTTGGCGTATAACATGCCGAGGTTGCGCAGCGTCTTCGCCTCGCCGACGAGGTCTCCCATCGTCCGCCGCATCTCGAGCGCGCGCTCGTAATTGGCGAGCGCCAGCTCCGTTTGTCCCAGCTCGTACTGGGCCGCGGCGAGGTTGTTCAACGCCACCGCTTCCTGCTCCGGATCCCCGGCCTCCTCAAACACACGCTGCGAACGTTCCAGCAACTCAATGGCTTGTTGCCATTCCTGCTGCGCGAGATACAGGCTCGCCAGGTCATTCTTAGTGCGTGCGATGCCAAGGCGATCTTCTGCCGCCTGTTGCAACATGAGCAGCTGCTCGTAGGCGCGTTCGGCCTCCGCCCATTTCCGGCGCGCCAGCAGCTCCCGCGCCGTCGTCGCCAGCGCCGCGATCTGCGCCGCGCGCGCGTCGGCCTCGATGGACGTCTCCCCCGTCTCAGGAACTTCCGCAGTCACGAGATCTGTTTCTTCTTGCATCATCCCTCCCCATGTCTTGAAAATCGGTCGCCACATTTCCATTATACCCCGTTCCCCGACAAGCAAGGAGCGGCAATTTGTGTCGAACGCGCGGCATGGCCTTTATCCAAGGTTTGTGGTAAAATATGATCCCAGAGCCGTCAAACCATCACGGGAGAGCGACCCGAAATCATTGCCGGCAAGGGACCCAAACTATGCGCATGAGTCGCCTGTTTTCCCAAACGCTCCGCGACGCACCGGCCGAAGCCGAAGCCAGTAGCCATCAACTTCTGCTGCGAGCCGGCTTTATCCGCCCCCTGGCCGCCGGTATTTTCAGTTACCTGCCCCTGGCGCGACGAACCCTGAACAAAATCGAACGCATCGTCCGTGAGGAAATGGAAGCCATCGGCGGGCAGGAAATCACCATGCCGGTCGTCCATCCGGCGAGCCTGTGGAAGGAATCGGGCCGCTGGTATCAGATCGGCGCGGAGATGGGACGCTTCCTGGATCGCGCCGACCGCGAGATGGTGCTGGCGATGACTCACGAAGAAGTGATGGCCGACCTGGTGCGTCGGGAGATCCACTCCTATCGGCAATTGCCGCAGCTGCTGTACCACATTCAGACCAAATGGCGCGACGATCCTCGCCCCCGCGCCGGGCTGATCCGCGTGCGCGAGTTCACGATGAAGGACAGTTACAGCCTCGACGCCGATTGGGAAGGCCTCGATCGGCAGTATCGCGCGCACTATCAGGCCTACTTCAACATTTTCCACCGCTGCGGGCTAGACGTGATCGCCGTCGCGTCGGACACCGGCATGATGGGCGGCGCCATGGCGCACGAGTTCATGGCGCTGCTGCCCATCGGCGAAGACACACTGATGCTCTGTGACGCCTGCGGTTACGCCGCCAACCGTCAGATCGCCACTTTCCGCAAGCCTCCCGCCGCGCCCGAGCCGCCGTTGCCACTGGAGCCGGTCGCGACCCCGAATACGACGACCATCGCGGAGCTGGCGGAGTTCCTGGGGATTCCCCCCGCGCGGACGGCCAAAGCCGTCTTCCTGATGGCCACCCTGGCGGAAGGGCCGACGGAGTCCACGCGCTTGCTCTTTGCCGTCGTGCGCGGCGACATGGACGTGAACGAGACAAAGCTCGCCAATGCCGTCCGCGCCAGGGACCTCCGTCCCGCCACGGAGGAGGAAATCCGCGCCATCGGCGCCGAGCCTGGCTATGGCTCGCCGCTGGGAGTGCACGACGCGCTCATCGTCGTGGACGACGCCGTGATGCGCTCCCCCAATCTCGTCGCGGGCGCGAATCTCCCCGGCTGGCACCTGCGCAACGTCAATGCGGGGCGCGATTTCACCCCCGATCTTGTCGCCGACATCGCTGTGGCGGAAGCCGGCGCGGCCTGCCCGCAATGCGGAGCGCCATTGCGCGCCGAGCGGGGCGTGGAAGTAGGCAACATCTTCAAGTTGGGCACGCGCTACAGTGAGGCGCTCGGCTGTTTCTTCAGAAGTGAAGAGGGGGAGCTGAAGCCGGTCGTCATGGGGTCGTATGGCATCGGCATGGGGCGACTGCTGGCCTGCATCGCCGAAGTTCATCACGATGAGACCGGGCTGTGCTGGCCCATTGCGGTAGCGCCTTATCAGGTGCAGCTGGTGGCGTTGGGCGGCAAGGGCATGGAGGCGTTCCCTGTCGCCGACCGGCTCGATGCGGAGTTGCAAGCGGCGGGCGTCGAAGTGCTCTACGACGACCGGGAGGCGACCCCCGGCGTCAAGTTCAACGATGCGGATCTCATCGGCCTGCCCCTGCGGCTGACGGTGGCCCCGCGAGGCCTGGCGCATGGCGTGGTGGAACTCAAACGCCGCGACCGGCAAGAACGCGAGCTGGTGCCCATGACAGAAATTGCAGCCCGCGTCACCACCGAAATCGCAGCGCTTGAAGCGGAAGGGAGAAAGTAAGGTAGGAGTAGAGAGCCGTAAATAGCCTCTGTAACGGCTCACAGCTCATGGCTGCGCTATCTTTGCCCCGGAAACCATTCAGCGGTTAAGGAGGAGACTCGCATGGAAGCAGAAACGGCAAAAGGCTTGCAGGATCGCGTGTTAATCTTCAGCGGTTCGGCGAATCCCGATTTAGCGGAGGAGATTGCCGGCTATTTAGGCATTCCCCTCAGTCCCACGCTAATCCGGAAATTCACCAACGACAATTTCTATGTGCAGCTGGGGACCAGCGTCCGGGGCAAGGATGTCTTCATCGTGCAGCCCATTTCGCCGCCCTGCAGCGATCACCTGATGGAGCTGTTTTTCATGCTCGACATTGCGCGCGGCGCGGGCGCCAACAACATCCATGCCGTCATCCCGTATTATTCCTACGCGCGCTCGGACAAAAAGGATGAGCCGCGCATCTCCATCGGCGCCCGGCTGATCGCCGACCTGGTAGTGACCGCCGGGGCCACGCACGTGATCACAATGACCCTGCACTCAGCTCAAGTGCATGGCTTCTTCAGCATCCCCACGGATCACCTGACGGCGCACTCCGTCTTCGTCAAGCATTTCAAGGAAAAGATCCCCGACATGCACAATGTCGTCGTCGTATCGCCGGACATCGGACACGCCAAACGCGCCCTGAAACTGGCGAAGGCGCTGGGAGTGCCCGCCGCCGCTGGCGAAAAGCGCCGGCTGAGCGACAATCGTGTGGTGATTGACGGCATCATGGGCGAGGTGCGCGGCAAGCGCGTGTTGCTCGTGGATGACGAAATCGCTACCGGCGGAACGATTGCGGAAGTCATCGAGTATCTGCGCGGGCTGGATGTCACCCAAATCTCGGTGCTGGGAACGCATGGCATCTTCGCCGGCAATGCGAAGGAGCGGCTGGACAGCATTCCCGAAATCGAGGAGATCGTGGTCACCAACACGGTGAACATCCCGCCAGAGCGACGCCCGGCGCGTCTCAAAGTGCTCTCGGTGGCCCACATCTTCGGGGAAGTCATTCGCCGCAACATGCTGGGCGAGTCGGTAGGGGCGCTCTTTGAGTTCTGGCCCCTGCCCGACGATCAGGGATAGGACGGCGTGCCCGCTCCCGGCGGCCTTTTCCCTGGCAGATGCGCCGGGGAAGAAGCCCTGCCGCCTCGGGCCAGGAGCCGGCACAAAATCCCGCCATAAAAAAGCGCGCTTCAGTCCCCGCTCAAGGGACCGAAGCGCGCTCTAGAAACACCCGCCCGAGAAACCTCACACGGTCGAAAGATCCCATTCCTCGTAGATTTTGGGGACGTCGCTGATCAGGCGGCGGGTATAAGCCTCTTTGGGATTCAGAATCACCTCATCGGCGGACCCGTGTTCGACGATCTTACCCCGCTCCATGATGTAGACGCTGTCGGAAACGTAGTACGCCAGGCCAATATCATGGGTGATGAAAATCAGCGTCATCCCAATCTCGTCCCGCAATTGCATGAGCATGTCAAGGATCGTCGCGCGGGAACAGGCGTCAATCATGGAGGTGGGCTCGTCGGCAATCAGGATCTTGGGTTTCAGCAAGAAAATCCGGGCAATCATCAGCCGCTGCATTTGCCCGCCGGAGAGCTCAAAGGGATATTTGTTCGTCAATTCCTCGAACTTCAAGTTGACAAAGCCACACGCCTCCGTCATCAACGCGACTTTCTGGGCATGGGGTAGCCGTCGCCCGCCCCGCATGTAGATGCAATCCAGCAGCACGGCATCAATCTTGTTAAAAATGTTGTAAGAAGAAAAGGGGTCCTGGAAAATCGCCTGGATGTTTTTCCAATATTCTTTTCGCTTCCGCTGCGAGCTGATGTCGCGTTTCTGCCCCTGGAAGTAAATCTCCCCTTCCGTAGGAGTCAGCAACCCCAGCAGCATTTTTGCCAATGTAGTCTTGCCGCTGCCCGACTCGCCGACGATGGACACGATCTCGCTCTCGTAGAATTTGAAATCCACATGATCCACGGCAACAGTCTTCTGTCGCCCGAAACCGAAGATCTTGGTCAGCCCGGTCCCGCTCAGGCACACTTGTCTCTCAGCCATTTCGATATGCCTCTCTCAGTTCTTCTTCCGAAAAGATGCAGCGGTAAGCGCGGCCATTGGGCAGTTCCCGCAGGTTCACAGAAGTCACCCGACATGCCGGCTGCACATACTTGCAGCGATCGGCGAACCGGCAACCCGAGGGTGGATTCTTGAGGTTGGGCGGCGCTCCCGGAATTGCCGTCAGCTTCACGCCCCGCACACCCTCTTCGGGGACGATGATCGAACCCATCAACCCTTTGGCGTACGGGTGCAGCGGATCGAACACCACCTCTTTGGCAGTCCCCTTCTCCACAATCTGGCCGGCATACATGACCATGATGTCGTCGGTGACGTTGTACAGCAAGGGCAGCTCGTGGGTGATGAAAATCAACGACCGGACCAGACCGTCTTCCATCAGGCGCATCAGCATTTTGATGACCATCTTCTGCGAGGTCACGTCGAGGGCCGAGGAGGGTTCATCGGCAATCAAGACTTTAGGGGAAAGCAACACCGCGACCGCAATCACCGTGCGTTGCTTCATGCCGCCCGAAAGTTCGACGGGATATTTGTGCAAGACGGCTTCTGGAAGTCCAACGGTCTGGAACAGGATCCGGGCCCGCTCATAGATCTCGCGCTTGCTGGAACCCAGGTCGTGAACCCTGATCACATCCTCGATAAAACTGATGACCTTCTGGGTCGGATTGAGCGCGTTCATCGCGGCCTGAGGGATGTAGGCGATCTCCCGGCCCAATATCAGACGGCGCACGTCGTCGGGGTCCATACGGCTGATATTGCGGCCATCCACGATGATGTCTCCGCTGATGTAGTGCAGCGGCGGGAAGTAATAGCCCATCAGGCTGAGCGCGAGGGTAGATTTCCCACAGCCGGATTCCCCGGCGATGCCCAAGGCCTTCCCTTCCTCGACCTGCAGCGAAACATGATCCACCGCATACACATTTTCCTGAAAGCGGGTGACATATTTTGTGGATAGCTCTCTGACGTCTAATAGTATTTTGCCCATGTCACTCAATCCCTCAAGGCCGGATTAAACACCTGGTCGAGGCCGGTATTCATCAAATTCATGGAGAAAGTAATCAGCGCGATCGTGATGAGCACCGGCAGGTACGCCCACCATTTCCCCAGGACATGCGCCTGATAAATCATGGCCCAGTTCATCATCAAGCCCAGCGTGGGCACTTCCGTCGTTCGCGGCCCCAATCCCAGGATGGACAGCCCGGCCTCCGACAGGATTCCCGAAGAAATCTGCAGGATAAACGCCATCACCACATACGACGCGATGTAGGGCAGGATGTCGTTGAGGATGATGTGCACGATGGAATGCCCGGACAGTTTCGACAGGTTGACGTGATCCCGGTTGCGCAGCGAGACCACCTGCGCACGCACAGCGCGGGTGGTCCATACCCAGGAGGTAAAGCCGATGACGACGGCCACCGTCACGGCGCCGCGTCTTTCCTGACCAATGCTGAAGGAAATCAAAATCAACAGCACAAAACTGGGGATGACGGTGAAAAGGTTGGTGATGAACATGATCACGTCATCTACCAGACCGCCGATGTAGCCCGCCAGCAATCCCAACGTCAGGCCGATTAAGGTGGCGATGGTACCGGCCACAAAACCAATCTGCAGCGAGACCCGCGTGGCGGCTACCAGTTGCGTCAGGACGTCCCGCCCGAAGTTGTCGGTGCCCAGCGGCAGGAAGCGCACATTGGCGACCTGCCCGACATTGACGTAGTCCGATTGCGCAATGGTTCTCTGCGCCTCAAGCGCTCCGGTCTCGGGGTTCTTCACCGCAATGACCGCATCCTCCGTGGCCAATAGCCCTTCGAGCGCCGCGTTAAGCCGAATATAGTAATTGCGCTTGGCGTTGGTCAGCCCCGGTATCTGCGCCTTGGAATCATAATGCGTGTTCCACAATCCCAAGAGCTGCTCCGTGTCGTTAATATCAATCTCTTCTGGCGAGATCCCATATCCCACAAGCCATTCCTGCATGGCCACGCGGTCATCTTCACTCAACTTGCTGGCAATGCGTTTGGCAGCAGCGTCATCCAGGTTCAGGATGTACTTGGGGGCGTAGATACTATCGTAGGCATTCACATAGATACCGGGCCTGAAGAAGGTCCCCTGACCAATGATCGCCAACGGGGGATAGGGAAAGAGCAACGGGTACACCATGACAATCAATAGAATGACGATGAAGATGCAGAACCCCAAGACAAATTTGCCGGAATGAAAAATCTGGTGCAGTGTATGTTTCATGGCAATAGCTTCCTTTACCCCGCCTGTGCGGCTTTGATACGCGGGTCAATGACGCCGTAAAGGATTTCGATGAGGAAGTTAGCAGTTAATACCATCACGGTGATGATCAGGGTTGAAGCAGAAATCAGCGGATAGTCCTGCCCCATCACGCCGTTCAAAAGCGTGTACCCCAATCCGGGATAACTGAACACGATCTCTGCCACCAAGGCGCCACCGACCATCGTCCCAATGGACAACGCCAGACCGGTAATCTGCGGCAGCATGGCGTTTCTAAACACATAGCCGACGATCTTGCGGTCTTTGATCCCCATGAACCGGGCGAACTTCACGTAGTCCGCATTCAGCTCGTAGATGGCCATCGAGCGCATCCCAATGGCCTGCCCGCCGATGGC
>JAGPHL010000003.1:3488-34532 GCA_018055515.1 Anaerolineae bacterium | reverse complement strand
GCAAAGAGCCGCTCATACGCGGCCGCCGTCTGCTCCGGCGCGAACATGGCAGCAATCTCTTCTTTTGAACGCACATACGCGGCGCGATGTTCCAACACCTGCAGCACCGCCGTCGCCAGCCCTTCGGCGTCTCCCACGGGCGCGATCTCCCCCATGCCCGTCAGCCGCACCGGTTGACGCACCCCCGGCAGGTCGCTCGCCACGCAGGGCACGCCGTGCAACATCGCTTCCACCTGCACCAGGCCAAAAGACTCCGTGGAGTTGAGGCTCGGCACCACCAACACGTCCAGGTTGGGATAAAAGGCCGCCATCTGCAGCGGATTCAGCACCCCCAGGAATTTCCATTGCCCGGTCTGCTCATAACGGCGGATGAGCGGGTCGAGCTGTTGGGCATAGGCCTGCTCGCCGAGCACGTGCTGATATTGCCCGGCGAAAAGGATGCGCGCGTCGGGATAGCGTTCGAGAATGCGCGGGAAAGCCTCCAGCAGCACCCCCACCCCCTTCTCCGCCGCAAGTCGCGCCGCCATGCCGATGACGGGATGATTTCCGGCGGGATTGTGCATCCTGGCAAACGCGGCGACGCCCGAAGGCCCCGCGTCGGGGAGCGTCACCGGCGGCGGAATCACGCGCAACTTCTCCGTGAAGCGCTGCAAATAGGAAGAATGATCGGCGAAATCCTGCGTATAGGCGACGATACGATGTGCGAATTTCCCTGCCAACCAGTTCATCAAATGGACGACCTGATTGACCGCCCGATTGAAAACGCCCGGCGGCAACCGCAGGTCGCAATGATAGGTGAGCACGGTCGGCTTGTGCAAAAGGCGTCCGCGCAACGCCACCCCCGCCGCGTCGAATTGCGGCAGGTGCAGGCTGAGCACATCCGCCTCGCGGACGAGTTTCCACGCCAGAAAACCAAAAGTCGGCATGATGACGCCCTTGCTGATGCGGAACAACACTGGCGCGCGCACCACCCGCACCCCCTCGAGCCACTCTTCCCCCGGCAAGCGCGGATCATACCGCGACGTCAGAATCGTCACCTGATGCCCGCGTTGCGCCAGCGCGCCGGCCAGCCGTTCAGCGTAGATAGTCAACCCGCTGGTGTGAGGACGGTAGTAAGTCAGAACGATGAGAACTCGCATGAATGGCAATCCGTAATGCGTAATGCGTAATGCGTGATGCCACTCTCTTACGTAGTACGCATTACGCCTCACTGAAATAACACACGGTTGGCTGACACCCACGCAAACAGCCGCGTGATGCCCTCCTCCACTCCCACCTGCGGCTGCCAGCCCAGGTCCTGCGCCGCCTTGCGAACATCGGAGACGTAGATGCGCTGGTCGCCGGGGCGCCACTCCCCCCAGGTGACGGGGACCCGCCGTCCCAACAGGGCTTCCAGCAGGGGACCGAACTCGCTCCAGACCGCGAGCTGCTGTGCCGGTCCGCCGCCGACGTTGTAGACCTGCCCCGCCGCGCGGTCGCTCCGCGCGATCGCCGCATCGTAGGCGTTCAGCAAGTCCTCGACAAACAGCACGTCGCGGACCTGCTTGCCATTCCCGTAGATGGTGATGGGCCGGCCCAGCAAAGCAGCGATGATGAACCACGCCACCCAGCCCTGATCCTCCATGCCGAACTGATGCGGGCCGTAGATACAACTCTGGCGGAAAACCACCGTAGGCAGGCCGTAGATGCGCGCATAGTCCCGGACGTACTGATCGCCCGCGCCCTTTGAACACCCGTAGGGCGAGTGAAAATCCAGGGGATACGTTTCGGGGATGCCGTGAGGATAATCACGGTAGGCATAGCGCGTCTCCAGCTCCTCCACACGCAGCTCTTCCATCCCGCCGTAGACTTTGTTCGTGGAAGCGTACAGCACGAGAGGAGCGCGCCCGGAAAGCCGCGCCGCCTCGAGGACGTTGAAGGTGCCCAGCGCGTTGCACTCGAAATCGGTGCGGGGATCCTGCACCGAGGTCGTCACCGCCACCTGCGAGGCCAGATGCACGATCACGTCAGCGTCACGCGCGCTGGCGACGAGGAGCTCCGCGTCCCGCACATCGCCGCGAATGAAGGTAAAAGCGTCGGGGCCCCACGTGTCCCGCAACCACGCCAGATTGCGCGCCGCGCCGCGCCGCGAGAGGTTGTCGAAGAGCACCACCGTCTCGCCGCGAGCCAGCAACCGCGTCACATAATTCGTCCCGATGAACCCGGCGCCGCCGGTGATCAAATAGCGCATGAACGTCTCCCCAAAGAGCAGTCCTCAGGGGCCGCAGGTCTGAGGCGTGTCACTCCTGAGCCGCGACTTCTGGCTCAGGCTCGTGTCGCATCACGTCGCGGAGGGAGATTCCCCACGCCAGCAACGCCCCGGCGCCCAGAATGATCCCGGCGAGGTAAGAGATCGCGTGCGCCAACACGGCATACGTAAAGCCCAGGTCGCGGGTCAGGCCAAATCCCCAGAACAGCGCCTCACGCACGGCGAAATGGAAGGAGCCGATGCCGCCCGTCGCCGGGAAGACCATGCCGAAGGCGCTCGCCCACATGGCGACGAGGCTCTTCAGCAGGGTGACGTCGGGGATGAAAGCGCCGCACGCGCGCATGACGGTGAAGAAATACAGGCCGGAGACCGCCCACAAAACGACAGTCCAGCCCATGATTTCCAGGCCCGCGCGGACCGACCCCAACGCGCTCAGGCCCTCCAGGACGTGCTGCACCGGTCGCAACAGCCGCTCGGGGTGCACGACGTGCAGGCTCTTCAGGATCCACCGCACGCCGGCCTCGACTTTGGCGGGAAATGCCGCCAGCAGGACAAAAATCACCACGATCAGCAGCGCCAGCAGTCCACTGATCCCGACGACCAGGTTCAGCGGGACGCCCCCGCCGATACTGCCGGTCGTCAGATACTCCCGCAAGCCGGGCACGAAGGGCAGCGTCGCCACCAGGATCAGCACGATGAAGAGCATGTCGAGCACCCGCTCCACCACCACCGTGGAAAGCGCCGCGAGCATCGTCACCGGGCCGCGCAGGCTGCCGGCGATGCCGCGCGCCGCATCACCCGCCCGCGCCGGCAGCACGCCGTTGACCAGGTAACCGATATTGATGAGGCCGAAGGCGTCGTTGAAGCTGAGCTGCCGCTTGAGGAGCACCCGCCAGCGTTGAGCGCGGATCACCAGGGTGAGCAGAATCAGCGCGGCGGAAATCACCAGCCAGAGCACGTCCACCCGTTGCAACGCCTGGCCGACCTCCGCGAACTTCACACCGCGCAGCGCCAGATAGAGGCTGAACGCGGTCAGAATGAGAGCGACAAGAATCTGCAGGCCTTGTTTTTTGTTCATATTCAGGCATTATACCATAGTCCCCACTACCCAAAATCGGCAAAACACGTATAATGACCCGCGAGTTGGGCCTGGGGTCTCCCTGTAGAGAGCGCGTGGGGACTCGCCCCCAACATCGCCGCAGGCAACGCGGCGTGAAACTTTCCCGGCGGTAGGCCATCAATCGAGGAGATGCACAGTGATGGGGTTGAATGACGCGCCTCACTCGGACGCGAGTGAATCGAATGAGCTGTCCCTGAAACAGAATTCCAAATCTCCCTGCCCTCCGTGGCAAGGCTCGAGCCAGCGTAGATGAAAAAACTCTCCAGCATTTCGGCCTTCTTCCCCGCCTACAACGACGGCGGCACGATTCCCAGCATGGTCCTCACCGCGTTGATCGCCCTGCGCCAGGTGACAGATGATTTCGAGATCATCGTGGTGAACGACGGCAGCGGCGATTACACTGCCGCGATGTTGGAGGAGCTCGCGAGCCGTATCCCGGAACTCCACGTGATCCATCACCCGCAAAACCGGGGGTATGGCGCCGCCCTGCGCACCGGTTTCGCCGCCGCGACTAAGGAATGGGTCTTCTACACCGACGGCGACGCCCAGTACAATCCGCTGGAACTCGTCAATCTAGTGGAAGCCGTCACGCCGGAAGTGGACGTCGTCAACGGCTACAAAATCGCCCGGCACGATCCCCTCTCGCGCAAGATCATTGGGCGACTCTATCACCATTTCGTCAAATTCATGTTCGGCTTCAAACTGCGCGACGTGGATTGTGATTTTCGCCTCATCCGTCGCTCGCTCTTCGACGCGGTCACCCTCACGAGCGACAGCGGCACCATCTGCCTGGAAATGGTCAAGAAATTCCAGGACGCCGGCTATCGCTTTGCCCAGGTGCCGGTTCATCACTATCACCGGCAATACGGCGTCTCCCAATTCTTTAACTGGCGGCGATTGCTGCGCACGGCCCGTCAGTTGAGCGCGTTGTGGTGGGAACTCGTCGTCCGTAAGCCGCACCGCGCAGCGCAGCCCAGATAAGAAGGATCCATGAGAATGGACACAGGAGCCATGAAAATAGACGTGGGCAGAGACCTCGAAAGCGCCTTCGCCGGCAAGCAGGTCTTGATCACCGGGGGGTTGGGGTTCATCGGCAGTCACCTGGCGTCTCGGCTGGTGGAATTGGGCGCCGACGTGCTGTTGGTGGACTCGTTGATCCCGGAATATGGCGGCAACCTTTTCAACATCGCGGAGATCCGCGATCGCGTCCGCGTCAACATCGCCGACGTGCGGGATGCCCACAGCATGAAGTACCTGGTCCAACGCCAGGATTTCCTGTTCAATCTCGCCGGACAGGTGAGCCATTTGGATAGCATGAAGGATCCCTTCACCGATTTGGAGATTAATTGCCGCAGCCAGCTCACGATTCTGGAAGCCTGCCGGCAGTTCAACCCCGAGGGGAAAATCGTCTTCGCCAGCACGCGGCAGATTTATGGCCGGCCGCAGTATTTGCCCGTGGATGAGCTGCATCCGCTCGCGCCGACCGACATTAACGGCGTCAACAAAGTCGCCGGAGAGTGGTATCACATGGTGTATCACCGCGTCTATGGCCTGCGCACGGTCAGCCTGCGCATGACCAACACCTACGGGCCGCACATGCGCGTCAAGGACGCCCGGCAAACCTTCCTCGGCTGGTGGATTCATCAGATCGTGGACGACGAAGCGTTACAGATTTTCGGAGATGGCCAACAAATCCGCGACTTCACCTACGTCAGCGATGTGGTGGAAGCGCTGTTGCTGGCCGCCGCCGCTCCCCAGGCTGAAGGTCAGATCTACAACCTGGGCGGGCTTGAGCCGATCAGCCTGCTCGCCCTGGCGCAACTGCTGCTGGACATCAACCCCAAGGCGAAGCCCTTTGAAATGACGCCCTTTCCGTCCGACAGGAAGCGCATTGACATCGGCGACTATTACGGCGATTACAGCAAAATCGCCGCGGAGCTGGGCTGGAAGCCGAAAGTTTCCCTGCGCGAGGGCCTCAGCCGCACCGTGAACTTCTATCGCGCCCACAAAGCGCATTACTGGTAGAATAGTGAGGAGAGAGCGGAGAGTCGTAAGCAGAGACTGCAACGGCTCACGGGTCTGCTGGAGATTCCATCCCCAGCCTGACAGGCGCCAACCGCACTGAAGCATGTTGTTGGGGGAGCTCGCTTCAGCGAACTTGACATGGCGACCCCGGAATTCATCTCAGGGCGGCTGAGGTTCACAGATTCGCCTTTTCGCTGACTCGCTTTTTCGCCTTTTCGCTTTTTCGCTTTTTCGCTGATTCGCTGACAGCTGACTCGCTGATCTCTATTTTCCGAGGAGCCCCATGATTCCAGCCTTTGATCTGCAACGCCAATACGCCGCCCTCAAAACAGAAGTGGACGCGGCCATCGCGGAGGTGCTCGCGCGCGGGACCTTCATCCTGGGGCCAGAAGTCGCCGCCTTCGAGCGCGAGTTCGCCGCCTATTGCGGGGTCGCTCACGCCATCGGCGTCGGTTCGGGCACCGAAGCCCTGCACCTGGCATTGCGCGCCTGCCAGATTGGGCCAGGCGATGAAGTGATCACCGTCGCGCACACCGCCGTAGCGACCGTCGCCGCCATCGAACTCAGCGGCGCCCGTCCGATTTTTGTGGACCTCGACCCGCAGCGGGGCACGCTCGACCCGTCCCGGCTCGCAGCCGCCATCACTCCCCGGACGCGCGCCGTGATCCCTGTTCACCTCTATGGCTGTCCGGCCGAGCTGACGCCAATCCTGGAGATAGCGCGACGGCATCGGCTGCGGGTCATCGAGGACTGCGCTCAGGCGCATGGCGCCGGATACGAGGGACGGCGTGTGGGCAGCTGGGGCGATCTCGGCGCGTTCAGTTTCTATCCCACCAAAAACCTCGGGGCGTATGGCGATGGGGGCGCCGTCGTCACCAACGATCCAGAACTCGCAGAGCGACTGCGCCTGCTGCGGGAATACGGCTGGGCCGAACGCTACGTCAGTCACATCAAGGGCCTCAACAGCCGTCTGGATGAGCTCCAGGCGGCGATTTTGCGGGTCAAACTGCGTCACCTGGAGGCGTGGAACGCGCGGCGACGCGCGCTCGCGCAACACTATGGAGCTCTGCTGCGCGATTCCGGGCTGCAGCTGCCCCTGGATCCGGCAGATGGCCGCCACGTCTACCATCTCTACGTCGTCCGCACGCCCCAGCGGGAGGCTTTGCGCGCCTTTCTGCGTGAGCAGGGGATCGGCACGCTCATCCACTATCCGGTTCCCATCCATCTTCAGCCGGCCTACGCCGATTTGGGCTACGGCCCCCACTCCCTGCCGGAGACAGAACTGGCTGCCGCGCAGGTCCTTTCACTGCCGCTGTATCCGGAACTGCAGGAAGATGAGGTCAGCGCGGTGTGCACCGCCATCCAGCTGTTCGAGCGCCAGAACGGGGCCTGACCCCTTCCACTTTTTTTCTGTGTAGCCCTGTGAAATCTGCGACCTGGTGATGAAAAATGGAGAATGTAAGGTGATGTCACACCGTCGAGCTGACCTCTGGGATGGGCTCTTACTCGCCGCGCTGGCGGCCCTGATCCTCGGCCTGTACGGGCCGCTGTGGAGCGCCGCTCCCGCCACCCAAGCCGCCATCGTCCCCGGCGATATGACCGTCTACTACTACCCTCTCGCCCATGCCACCGTCGAGAGCCTGCAGGCAGGACGTCTCCCCTTGTGGGGCCCTTACATCCTCGGCGGACACCCCTTCCTCGCCGAAATGCAGACGCAGGTGCTCTATCCGGTCCGCTGGCTTACCGTTCTGCTCACCCTCGGGCAGCCCCTCTCCTATCGTGCCTTCACCGCTGAAACCATCGCGCATTTGATTCTCGCCGCGTGGGGCGCCTTCGCCTTCTGCCGCTGGCTGACGCGCAACCGCGCTGCTGCCACGTTCGGCGCGGTTGCCTGGGGCCTGAGCGGCTATCTCACCGGCTACCCCATCCAGGCGCCGACCATTCTGGCGACCGCCGCCTGGCTGCCCTGGCTGCTGCTGGCCATCGGGCGCGCCCTCGCCGGGTACCGCTATCAACGCCGCAACGCCCTCCTGGCCACCCTCTGCTGGACGTTGGTTTTCGTGAGCGGCTTCGCCCAAACCGCGCTCTACGTCTACGGGATAGCACTGTCGTGGGGACTGATGCTCACGCTGAGCCGACCCCGCGAGCAACGGCGGACGGCTCTGCTCACGCTGTTGCGGATCGTCGCCATCGGCAGCGGCATGGCCGCAGCGCAGCTGTTGCCGACGTTCGAGGCCATAGACCTGGCAGCGCGCTTCGAGCAGCCCCTCGCAGAACGGCTCGCGGGCTTCAAATTCTGGGAATTGCTGGGCCTGGCAGCGCCGCACCTCACCCTGTGGTCGCCGTTGTACGTTGGGATTCCCACCCTCGTCCTCGCGGGGCTCGCGCTGCGACGGCGCCCGTTCGATTCACGTCATCCCGCGCTCTGGCTGGGACTTGCCCTCCTGGGGCTGCTGCTGGCGCTCGGCAACACGATCCCCTTTCTGCCCGCGCTCGCGCGCGTGATCCCGCTGTTGGGCATGTTCCGCAATCCCGAACGCGCTGCGGTCATCACCGCCTGGGCCTTGACGGTGCTGGCGGCGCTGGGATGGCAAACGTCCCTTCCTCGCTGGTACGGACGAGCGCTGGGAAGCCTGTGGAGCCTGGGAGGGCTGGCGCTGCTCGGCTTGATCCTGGGGACGCGCCTGCAGGGGACGGCCTCGCTGCCATCGTGGTGGACTCTGGCCCTGCGATCCTGGGTGATGCTCGGCGGCAGCTGGCTCCTGCTGAAGCGTTGGCCCAAGAGCCAGTGGGCGCTGGTGGCCCTGCTCGTCATTGACCTCGGGGGCGCTGCCTGGCGCACGGCCCAAAATGGACATCTCATCCAGGAGGACCCGGTCCGCGTCGCGGCCATCCCCCTCGCCGACATCACGCTGCCGGCCAATGCGCAGGCCCATCGGCTGGACACCCGGGGTCATCTCACCGGCAACTGGCCCGCGACGCTCAACCTCGAGGATTTGCACGGGAACCTCACCTTCGAGAACAGCTATTGGATGCGCTTCCGGCGGGAGATTCCCGGCGATCGCGTCTGGGCGTTGATGGGGGTCGGCTGCGGCCTCTGGAGCGCCGGGGAACCCTCCCCACCTTTCGCCGTCCGGCAAGTGGCGGAATTCCCCTACGAAGGGAAAACATTGCGCCTGCTCTGCCTGGAGCACCCCTTCCCCCGCTACCGGGTCGTCTACGAGGCGGCGGCGCTCGAGGATGGCATCACGTTGGGCGTCCTGCAAGACCCCCGCTACGACCTCACCCGCGCCGTGCTCCTGGAAAGCGGCGCGCCCGAGATGACCGCCGGGACGCCGCCGATTTCCCCTACGGTGACGCTGACTTCCTGGCGCCCAGAGGAGACCCGCCTCACGGTCCAGAGCGCTCAGGCGGGCTACCTCGTCATCGGCGATCTCTGGTATCCCGGGTGGAGCGCCCGTGTGGACGGGGAACGCACCCCCATGTTCCGCGCTTATACCACGCTCCGCGCCCTCCAGATCCCGGCCGGCGAACACGACGTCGTCATCCGCTACGAGCCCTGGTCCTTCCGCCTGGGCGCGGGGATTTCCCTCCTCTCACTGCTGGCGTTGGGCGGCTGGGCGGTATGGCAAGTCAAGAAGCGTAAAGCATGAGCCACAAAGGGCGCGCCGCGAGACATGCGTGAGGCGACAGCGGGAGATGCGCGGGCTTCCGATTCGCTCTTCATCCCTCCGCCTGCAACCTCCCGTCGGTGTGCTGCTGCTGGCGCTCGCCGTCCGCGCCGCCTGGATGGCGCACTTCCCGGCCAATCCCATCGGAGCGGTGGATGCGGAAGGCTACCACCTGCTGGCGCGCAATCTCCTCGCCGGCAACGGCCTGGCGCTGAGCTGGGAGGCCCCCTTCTGCCCGACCGCGCTGCGCACGCCGCTCTACCCCCTCTTTCTCGCCGGGACGTATCGTCTCCTCGGCATGGAACCGGCGCGCGCGGTGCTGTTCCACTTGCTCCTGGAGGTGTTGACGACGGCGCTGATCCTCCGCGCGGGCAAAATGCTCGGCGGGGCGTGGATGGGACTGCTGGCAGGAACGCT
The DNA here is from genome assembly GCA_018055515.1 of Anaerolineae bacterium. Classification (GTDB taxonomy): domain Bacteria; phylum Chloroflexota; class Anaerolineae; order B4-G1; family SLSP01; genus JAAZNO01. Next base: position 25,051 of record JAGPHL010000003.1, on the reverse strand, counting down.
CTACGCCCTCAACGGCTCGACCCAACGCTACACCGGCGTGCTCTTCGCCGAGACGCTGCTGCTGACGGCCGTGGCAGCGGCGATGTGCGCCACGCTCTCGGCATTGAGGCGTCCCACGCCGCGCCGAAGCGCGCTCAGCGGCGTCCTGTGGGGCCTGACGCTTCTCATCAAGCCCAACCTGCAGTTCCTCGCCGTGGCCGCAGGCGGCGTGTTCCTGCTTCCCGGCGTGCGGCGTCGGAAACTCGCCCCCGTCGCCTGCTTCTGCCTCGCCCTGGGAATGACCCTCCTGCCGTGGCTCCTCCGCAATCGCGTCCTCTTCGACCGCTGGCTGCTCTCCACCGCCTACGAGGAAAACCTGGCGCGGGTGAGCGCCGTCGCCACACTGGCGGAAGTGCAAGCCGTGCCCGCCGAGCCGTGGACGCCCACCTGGGAAGCGCTCTACGGCGAAATCGTCGGGGAAGCCGCGCGCCGCTACGCCTGGAGCGCCCTCCCCGAGACCGCCCTTCCCTGCGCGGAACGCGAACAGCGTCACCGTGACGTCACCGCCATCGCCGGCGAAATCGTGCGCGCGCATCCCGGCGCCTGGATCCGCAGCCATCTTCGCGGCGTGGGGAACTCGCTGCTCGACCCGGGGCATCGAAGCTGGTACCGCGCGCTCACCGGCAAAGCGTGGGAGCAAACCGGCGTGCTGGATAACATCTGGCGGCGGATGGGGGAATCGCTCGCCAGCGGCGCTGTGGGGGACGCCCTGCACGCCCTGTGGCTGGAACGGATCGTCCGCGCGCCCCTCGACGCGGCGCTGATCTGGTGGGGATTGCTGCTGTTGCGGGGAGCGCTCTGGTGGAGCGCGCTGCGGGGCTGCTGGCGCTTGCGGTGCGTTCCAGGCGCCGCGCTCCTATTGGGGGGAATCGCCGCATATGGGCTGCTCCTGGCGGGACCGATCGCTCACGACCGCCTTTACCTGCCGGCAATTCCAGCCGTGGTGACGCTCGCGGCGGCAGGAGGGCTGCGCCCAACGCCACGGGGCCCCCGGCAAGCGCCTGGCGCTCACCGAAGGCCCCGTGATCCCAAAATCACCGCGCCGCGCGTCACTCAGCGGCAGGAGAGGCCGCCGCAGACATGCGCGCGCGCAGATTCATATTGGCGAGGTTGAGTTTCTGGGTAAGCTCCGCCGCCATGCTCCGCATGATACGAAAACCGATCTCCGGATAGTCGTTGGTCAGCTGCACCATCCGCTCCCCTGGCACCCGAAGCAACGTCGTGGGCACGCGGCAACGCGCCGTCGCCGTGCGATGCCCTTCTTCTATCAAAATCGTCTCGCCGAAGGTGGCATATTGCTCCAGCGAGGCAATCACCAGCGGCGGGTCTGCCGCCTGATCGGGCTCAAGCAAGATGTCCACCGCGCCGCTGGCGATGATATAGAGCGCATCGCCGGGATCTCCCTGCCGGAAAATGATCTCGCCGGCAGGATATGTCACTTCCTCGCAGACCATCAGCACCAGGTCCAAATAAATCTCGTTGAGATCCCTGAACAGCGTGCTGCTGCGTAATACGTCCTTGCACTTCTCCAGATGCATAGGGCCCCCTCCATTCCATCACACTTCCAGAATTTGCAATTGACCCGTTGCCGGCTCCAGAATGGCAAAAGTCTTCGGAGGCAGGCCGCTGCCCCCCAACGCGCCGGGGTTGATAACGCGCGTGCGACCGCTGCACTCGTCGCGCAACCGATGGGTATGTCCGTGAATCACGTAATCATACTCCCCGGACTCGATGAGATACGTCAGCTGCGGGACATTATCCCCGTGCACCAACGCCAGCTTCCGTCCGTCGAACGTCAACGAGTGCACATACGCGCCGTGCGCCGTCCCCGGCGTCCCCACCAGAGCGACGCGGCCCGGCAAGCGCTCATCACGGTCCACATTGCCCCACGCCACCCACAGCTCAAAGGGCGTCAGCAGCTCCAACACCTCCAGGCCGGTCACGTCCCCGGCGTGCAGGACGGTGCTGATTCCCTCCGCCCGAAAATGCTCCACGGCGCGCAGCACGTGCTGTTGATGATTGTGGGTATCCGCAATCAGGCCCAGCCGCAGCATCTCGCTAGCAAGCGCAGGCAGCCGAATTGCCGATGGTGCGAATGTCGCGCACGACCACCCCGAGCTCCTGCATCATCGCCAACAGGCGCGCCTCCTCGATGCCGCACACCCGGAGCATCAGGATCCCATCGCCGCGATTTTCGCCGTAGAACGTGCCCAAGGCGATGATGTCGCCGCCATTGGAGGCGATCGCGCCGGTGATGCTGCTCAGCGTCCCCGGCTTATCCCGCACGCTGATCGTCAACCGCACGCCGGGTTCCCGCGCGCCGAGCATCTCCAACGTGGTCTTGAAGATGTCCGTCTCCGTGATGATGCCCACCAACCGGTCGTTTTCGACCACCGGCAGGCCGCCGATTTTGTTATCCACCATGATGCGCGCGGCTTCTTCGATGGGCGCTGAAGGTGCCACCGTGATCACGTTGCGGGTCATGACCTCTTCCACCTTGAGCTTGGAAAGCAGATAGCCGATTTCGTACACGCTGAGGCTTGTGGCTGGAGAAGGCGACGCATACAGCAGGTCTTTCTCCGAGACGATACCCACCAGGTTGCCCTTTTTATCCACCACCGGCAAACGGCGCACACTGTTCTGGCGCATCAGCCCCAGCGCCTCGGACACCGAGGTGTCCGGAGCAATAATGAAGGGCTTAGAGGTCATGCGGTCTTTCACTAACATAGGTCTCCCTCCTCACTCAGGGGATTTCTGATTTGTCACTCACAGCCACATTATGGCGCAGGTTGACCATTTTGGCAACTGCGCCCGGCACCTAAAGCAATCCCGCCGCACGTTTGGCGCCCTTGACGGTGTTTTGCAGCAGCATCGCAATCGTCATCGGGCCGACGCCGCCCGGCACCGGCGTGATCCACCCGGCGACCTCTTGGACCTCCTCGAAAGCCACATCGCCCACCAGCCGATAGCCGCGCTTCGCGGTTGGATCCTCCACGCGGTTGATGCCCACATCAATCACGACCGCGCCCGGCTTGACCCACTCCGCTCTGACCATCTCCGCGCGTCCGACCGCCGCCACGAGAATGTCAGCGCGGCGGCAGATGGCCGGCAAGTCCTGGCTGCGCGAATGGCAGATGGTGACCGTCGCGTCACGCTTGAGCAGCAGCATGGAGACGGGCAGGCCCACGATGTTGCTGCGCCCCAGCACCACCGCCTCCTTACCGCGAATCTCGACGCCGATGCGGTCGAGCAGCTCGATGCAGCCGGCGGGCGTGCAGGGCGCAAACAGCGCCTCGCGCCCCTTCATCGCCAGCCGCCCGATGTTGACCGGATGGAAGCCGTCTACGTCCTTGTGCAGGCTGATGGTGTTGAGCACCGCTTCCTCATCGAGGTGTCCCGGCAGCGGCAGCTGCACCAGAATCCCATGGATGGCAGGATCGGCGTTGAGCTCCCGCACCAGCGCTTCCACCTGTTCCTGCGGCGCGTCGGCGGGCAATTCACGTCCCACCGAATAAATGCCAACCTCGGCGCAGCGCTTGCGCTTCATCTTGACGTAAGTCTGCGAAGCGGGGTTGTCGCCCACCAGCACGGTCGCCAATCCAGGGACGATGCCGTGTTTTTCCTTGAGCTCCGCCACCTCGGCGGTGAGCTCCGCCTGAATCGAAGCCGCGATGGCAGTGCCATCAATCATGTTTGCCGTCATAGTCACTCCTTTGCTCAATAAAAGGTAATGGGTGATGGGTAATGGGTAATGGGGGAGGGGTAATGGATGATGGAGCCAGTATCCAGCCTACGACAGGCCCACCACCTTGCCGTCCACAATGTCAATGTTCATGAACGAAGGCTTGCTGGAAAGGCCCGGCATGGTGCTCATCTCGCCCGCCAGCGGATAGAGGAATCCCGCTCCCATGCTCGCGCGAATGTCGCGGATGGGGAAGCGATAACCGTGCGGGACCCCCTTCCACGAGGGCTCATGGCTCAACGAGAGATGCGTCTTCGCCATGCAGATGGGCGTCCTGTCATAGCCCAAATCAGTGTAGAGCTTGATCTTCTCTTCCGCCTCGGCGCTGTAATCCACACCCTCGGCTCCATAAACCTCGCGGGCCAGGATCTCGATCTTCTCCTTGATGGGCTGCTCCACATCATAAAGGAAATGGAAGTCGGCAGGCTCCTCAGCGGCCCTGACCACCGCTTCCGCCAACGCCTGCGCGCCCGCGCCGCCCTCCGCCCAGTGATGGGCGACGACGGCGTCGAAAGCGCCAGCGCGCAATGCCGCCTCACGCACCGCCGTCCATTCGGCGGGGGTGTCGGTGGGGAAGGAGTTGATCGCCACGACGACGGGAATGCCGAACTTGCGCGCGATACGCACGTGCGTCTCGAGGTTGGCAGCTCCCCGCTCCACCAACGGCAGGTTTTCCTCAGTATAGGCCTTGTCCAGCGCCCGACCGGCGACTACCTTCGGCCCGCCGCCATGCATCTTGAGCGCGCGCACGGTCGCCACAATGACAACGACGTTGGGAATCAGCCCGGAAGCGCGGCACTTGATGTCGAAGAACTTCTCCATCCCCATGTCCGAGCCGAACCCCGATTCCGTGAGGAGGAAATCGCCCAGCTTGATGCCAATCTGGTCGGCGACGACCGAGGAATTGCCATGCGCGATGTTGGCGAAGGGCCCGGCATGGACGAAGGCGGGCTGTTCTTCCAGCGTTTGGAGCAGGTTGGGCATGAGCGCATCCTTCATCAACACCGTCATCGCGCCGGCGACGCCCAAATCCTCGGTGGTGATGGGATTCTTCTTCGTGTCGGTGCCGATGACGATCCGCCCGATGCGCGCGCGCATGTCGGCAAGGCTCGTGGAAAGCGCCAGAATCGCCATCAGCTCGCTGGCAACGGCAATGTCGAAGCCGGCCTGCCGAATGGGGCCGTCATCCAGGTCACCCAAACCGCTGATGATGTGGCGGAGCGCGCGGTCGTTCATGTCCACGACGCGGTTCCAGGTGATGCTGTAGGGATCAATGTTGAGCTTCCGCAGGCCGATCTTCTCGAAATACGTCTCGCTCCAGCGGCTCTCGTGATAGAGGCGCGCGTCAATCGCCGCCGCGCAGAGGTTGTGGGCGGCGCTCACTGCATGGATGTCGCCGGTCAGATGCAGGTTGAAGTCCTCCATCGGCACGATCTGACTGTACCCGCCGCCAGCGGCGCCGCCCTTGATGCCGAAAGTCGGCCCCATCGAGGGCTGCCGGATGGCCGCTGTGGCCCTGTAACCCAGCGCTCCGAGCGCCTGCGTCAGGCCGATGGTGGTCGTCGTCTTCCCCTCGCCGAGCGGTGTGGGGGTGATGGCGGTCACGTCAACGTATTTGGCGTTGGGCCGCGCCGCCAGACGCTCCCGCACGTCCAGATGCACTTTCGCCTTGAGCTTGCCATAGACCTCCAGGTCGTCCTCTTCGAGGCCCGCAGAGCGCGCGATCTCCACGATAGGGCGCAGCACCGCGGCCTGCGCAATTTCCAAATCCGAAGGAACAGGTTTGACTTTGACAACGGACATAGAACTAACCTCCTGGTGTTGATTTTAAGAAGTCCGACGTCACAGCACTTCACAAGCGCCGTTCAAAACGCTCCCAGCTGGCACCCCTCAATTTTGATGCCCAGCTGATCGGCGACATGGCCCAGCTGCAGGCGCGGGAGCTCCCATTGCGCCGCGAACTCCCACAGCTGGAAGCACGTCAGCCGGCGGTTCTCGCCCGCCGCGGCCAGCAATGCCGCCTTCAACGCCGGGGAAACCGGGCGCTCCGCGACAGCCGCCCACCCTTTGGCGTGCCCCGGATAGCCGAACAGCCCCAGCTGGCAAGCGCTCAGGCGGATTCCCAGAGCGTCGGCGGCCTGCCCAACGGCGAGCGGCGGGAGATTCCTTTCTTCGGCGAGGCGAAACGCCGCCGCGCAGGGCAGAGTGTCTTGCACGAGCGCGCCTCGCAACGCTTCCGCCAGCTCGGAAGCGACACCTCTATCTTCGGGTAAAACCTTGTCGTGCAAAGCCATAGATCCTCCCCGATAAGCAGAAACTACACGGGATGCGTCGGGCGACGTTCCCTGGCCTAAGGATACACGCATTTTCGCAGAAGGGCAAGTGCGACGGCGGGGACATTTCAGGACGGACGTGAGATTTCATAGCTCCAGCAAGCAGGGCTGCGCGGTCGGGAGATCAGGCCCGCTGCGCCCCAAACAACGCCGCCCGCAATTCAAAGGATTGCGGGCGGCGTCGCATCAACCGGAAGCCTAAAACAGATGGAATGCCGCGATGATGGGAGCAAACAACGAAGAGACCAGCGACATCACCGTGATGAGGGTGTTCAGCGAGGGGCCGGCCGTGTCCTTGAAGGGATCGCCAACCGTGTCACCGACGACGCCGGCCTTGTGTGCCTCGGAGCCCTTGCCGCCGAAGAAACCCGACTCGATGTACTTCTTGGCGTTGTCCCACAGGCCGCCCGCGTTCGCCATGAGCAGGGCGAAGATGATGCCCGTGAAGATCGAGCCGCCGAGGAAGGCCCCCAGCGCCTCAGGCCCCATCACGAAACCGACGATGAGGGGCAGGAGGATCGCCAGGAAGGCCGGCAAAATCAGCGAGGTGAGGGCGCCCTCCGCCGCCAGCGAGACACAACGATTGTAATCCGGCTCCGCCGTGCCGGCCAGAATCCCCGGATTCTTGTGGAATTGATCGCGGATCTCCTCGATCATGTCGAAGGCGTTGTGCGTCACCGAGAGCATCGTCAACGCACTGAACAACGGGGGCGTCATCGCGCCCAAAAAGACGCCCGCAATCACCATGGGGTTGAGCAGGCTCAGCTGAATTTCGACGCCTTCTGCTGCCATTTCCGAGGCGAAAGCGGCGAAGAGAGCCAGCACCGTCAGCGCCGCGGCGCCGATGGCAAAGCCCTTGGTGATGGCCTTGGCGGTGTTGCCGGCCGCATCGAGAATGTCCGCCGTCTCAACCACCTTCTCGGACATGCCCGCCATCTCAGCGATACCGCGCGCATTGTCCACAATGGGGCCGTAGGCATCCGCCGAGACGATCATCCCCGTCACCGCCAGCATCCCGACGGCGCTGATGCCGACGCCGTAAACGCCGCTCAACCCCGCGTTCTGGGCGAGGAAATAGGAGGCCAGCGTCGCGATCACGATCCCGATGATGGAAGGCACGATGCTGATCAGGCCGTAGCTGTAGCCGGTGATGATGGTGATCGCCGCGCCCGAACCGGAGACCTTCGCAGTCTCCACCACCGGCGGACGACCGTCCCCGGTGAAGAAATCGGAGGTGAAGCCGATGATCACGCCGGTGATCAATCCCGCCAGCGTCGCCCACAGGACGCCAAGGTTGTACTTGAAGACCAGCACAAACACCGTCACGAGGACTGCAAAGATTCCACACGTGAAGATGGTGCCGCTGTTGAGCGCCACGCCGGGCTTCCCATCGGGCTTGACCCGGACGAGCTGAATCCCCAGGAGCGAGGAAATGATCCCCAGGGTGCACAGGATCAGCGGGAAGATGATGTATTGCGCGCCCATCTCGGAGCTCATCGCCGTGCCCAGCAACATCACCGCCACCGCCGAGGCCACGTAGCTGTCGAAAATGTCGGCGCCCATGCCGGCGACATCGCCCACGTTATCGCCGACGTTATCGGCGATTACGGCGGGGTTACGAGGATCGTCCTCCGGGATTCCCACTTCCACCTTGCCCACCAGGTCCGCGGCGATGTCCGCCGTTTTGGTGTAGATGCCACCGCCGGCTTTCGCCAGCAACGCCAGCGTCGAGGCCCCGAAACTGAAGCCCAACACAATCTGCGCCTTCCCCGTGAGCAGGTAGATGGTGCACATCCCCACCACACCAATGCCGATCATCGCCAGGCCCAGAACCGCGCCGGCCTTGAAGGCCACGTTGAACGCCGGGGATAGCCCCTTCTCCGCCGCCGTCGCGCTGCGCACGTTGGCCTCGACGGCGACCGTCATCCCCATGTAGCCCGCCACAGAAGAAAGCAGCGCGCCCATCAGGAATGCCAGCGACATCTTCAGGCCGTAGCCGGGGTCCTGATTTCCCAGGCCAAAGACGATGAAGAGGAGCAGCGCGATGATCGCCGCTAACATCAACAGGGCGCGATACAACTTCTTGAGGTACGAAATCGCCCCTTCCCGAATCCAATGAGCCACCTTACGCGCCTGGGGTGTGCCGGGATCCTGCCGATGCACCCAGAGATACAGCCACACCGCCATTCCAATGGACACTAATCCACACACAATGCCAACGATTAACCAAGCTGTTTCAGTCATTGTTCCCTTGACTCCTGATAAGATCTTGTCCTCAGCGCCGATCACCTGCCGGCAACCAGCGATCAGTAGCCGGCATCGGCGACCGGTCACGCCTTACATGTTGGCTGAACGCCACCAGCGATAATGCTTGGCGCGCAATTCATCCCGTGAGGGCAGCGGGAAGTAGAGGAACTGCTCCCGGTTGTTGCCCACGAAAATCCCGCTCTTGATCGTGCGATAAGGGAACGTCGCCGGCGAGATACGATCCACCATCTTCGTGCTCACAGTCTTGGTGCGCAAATCCACCAGACACTGACGCAGGTGATCAATGTTCGCATAGGGCAGATCGCCGACCGCGCCGTATTCGGGGTTTTCTGCCAGCTCGCCCAGACTCAGCTCCACAAAGCACACCGCGGGCAGGGTCAGCAGCGAGGCGGGATTATTGACAATCAGATCGTAGAACTCATGCGGGGGCAAACTGCTCACGACCAGCGGATGAACGGGCGCGATCTCCTGATACAGGTGCAACCCCGCTTCTTCCGCCGGCAGCGCCGGGCTGGGATCCAGGCCCAAAGTGCGCCCGTCCTGAGTCACCAGGTAGAGCTTCTGGATCGCGTCGAGGGACACATGCTCCAGCGCGCGGTATACGGAGATGTAGAGCGAGCGCTTGGGCGCGCCGTCCTCGTGCGGGACACAGCGGCGGAGGCCTTCCTCGATGGGCAGCGCGTCATGCCGATAGTCGGGATCAATCTCGAAGAAAATTGCCTGTCCATGGGATTTCTTTTCGCTGCCGACGGCGTAATAGGCGCCAAATTGCTCCGGGGTGAGCATTGAGGCAATCAACGCCTCGGGGATCAAAGACAGATACAGATGTACAGCCATCGCTTTTCCTCCTTGTTTGGAAGTCAAACCTGTCTGAATATGGAACCCGTAAGCGAGCCAAATTGCGCACATTATAGCACACTTTCGAAAAATAAAGTCCGCCCCGATCAAAAACTGCGAGCCGACGCCACTTTGCCGCGTCGGCTCGCAATTCCCTCAACAGGGCCTTCCTCTCCACAAGCGACCCAGATTCTGCCAGTTTGACGTATCTGTCTGCAAAATCTGCGGACGAATGCCACTGGCGTCTGAAAAACCTGGCTCAAGGGAGGCTTATTCTATGAACACTTCCACCCGCTCGCCATCTTTCTCATCTGCCACGTCAATGATGTGCCCCTGCATGCCACTGGTTAGCAGGGCCTCCAGCTCCTCAGCGTCGAGGGACACCCCGCCCACGACAATATTGGGAACGCTTTGCCCGCCGCGACGCAGGGCCGCACGCACGAAATTCAGTGGTATGGTGAGGTTCACCCGGATCGCTCCCGTCTCCGAATCGGTGACTTTGACCCGCAGGGCGTGCGGTCGGGGAGGCGCCGGGGCCTCGGCCTCACCGACACTTGCCAGCGCCTCCAGCAGCCGCGCGGCATCCTCCGCGGTGATCTTGCCCTCCGCGACGAGCTGCAGAATCCGCAGCCGCTCCTCCTCCCGCTGCCGCGAGGTAGGGCGCGGCGGCGCGGGCGCCCGCGGCGGCGGGGGAACATTGGGAACAGGGGGCACCCGTCCGACAAAACCACTGCGCGGCGACTCCTCCCACTGGAATTCGAGCTGCTCGGCGGCGTCACGGAGGGCTTCCAGACGGATCCCCAGGGATTCCAGCTTCCATTCGAGGCGCTCCTTTTTTGCCAGCAGGTGTTCGCGCTGCGCGCTCAGATGCTCTCGAGCGCCGGGGACGCTCTCGTCAAGCGTTTGCAGTGCGTGTTCCAGCTCCTCCAACGAGGCCTGCAACTCGGCGAGCTCGGCTTCGATTTCAGCCTTGCGGCTCTCCGTTTCAGCGACATTTTCCAGCAATTTCTCGCGGCGACGCGCCAATTTCTCGGCCATTCTGGCCTTCAGATCATCACGGACCATGCTTCACCTCCGCACTCGAAATTCATTTTCTCGTCAACAGCTGCAAGACGCGCCTGACCGTCGTCTTGCCTTCCGCCAGGTCGTCGAGGAGCTGCTGCCGGGTTTCTGCCGTGGGTTCTTCCTCCATCTCATAGCCCAAAGCGTGCAGCACATCGTGCAGACGATTCCGCGCGGTGGGATAGGAGATCCCCAATTCCTCCTGGACGCGGGTCAACTTGCCCTCACAGCGCAGAAAGAGCTCCACAAACTGCCATTGCTCCTCGCTCAGGCGCGATAGCCGCTCCAGGGAAAAACTGCCTTCCAGGGAAGTGCCGCACTGAGAGCACGTCAACCGTTCCACCAACAACTCCCCTTCGCAGATGGGACATTGCGCCGGCATACGATACACACTCACCTTCTGACGTTGATTTTATTACAGTGTAGCACAGAAATTCAAGGTTGTCAAGGCACAAAGTGTAATTTTTCAAAACTAAAGATTAGAAATATTAAGGTCATGCTTTAAGACCATCTTGACCCAACCGCGACCGGAGAGGAAATAGCGCCCGCGGTTGATGGACGTCCCGACTTTACAGGCCATTCGTCACTACGCTCAGCTAAGCATTTGCCCTATGATGGAATTGTCACCAAGAAACACTTGACCGGGTTTTTATCAGCATCTCACCTCCTTTCTTGGCAGTGACGCCCCTGGCACCCCCCTCGCCGGGGGCGTCACGCATTCTAACGCCCGGAGAAAATCCCTTTGTTGTCCTCAGGCCCCATGGTATAATTCCCTTCATATGAATGAACCCTGGTGAGCACTTGTTTTCCTGAAAAGCAGCTCTACCATTACACGTAGAGGACTGATGCAGCAGGGCAGCCAAAACAAATCCAACCGCAAATGACGTCAGGAGCGCAAAGTTTTTAGCAATGTCCTGTACCTGCACGGCCCATGCCGGCGCGCCGGCCCGTAAGATCGCCGCTGCGCTGTCATCTCATCCAAGGGAGTATCCTACATGCCACCGAAATTCCTGGAGCGGGTCTTCGGCAATTCCAATGATCGGGAAATTGCCCGCCTGCAGAAAGTCGTCCAAACGATCAACGCGCTGGAGCCGGAGTTCCAGGCGCTGAACGAGGCCCAATTACGAGCCAAAACCGACGAGTTCCGCCGGCGTTATCACGCCGGCGAGACGTTGGAGGAGCTCCTGCCCGAGGCCTTCGCCGCCGTGCGCGAGGCGAGCCGCCGCACCATCGGCCTGCGACACTATGACGTGCAGCTCATCGGCGGGATGATCCTGCACGACGGCAAAGTGGCGGAAATGCGCACCGGCGAGGGCAAGACCCTCGTCGCCACGCTGCCGCTCTACCTCAATGCGCTCACCGGCCAGGGCGCCCATCTGGTGACGCCCAACGATTATCTGGCGAAATTCGGCGTGCAATGGATGGGGCCGGTGTACCATGCCCTGGGAATGAGCGTGAGCGTTATCCAATCGGGACAGGGCGTCCCCGATGAAGCCTCGTTCCGCTACGACCCCAACTATGTGTCCGAAGACGACCGGCTGCAGAACCTGCGCCCCATCACCCGCCGCGAGGCCTATCAATCGGACATCACTTACGGCACGAACAACGAATTCGGCTTCGACTATTTGCGCGATAACATGGTCATTTCGCTCTCGCAGTGCGTCCAGGGGAACCTGGTCTACGCCATCGTGGATGAGGTGGACAGCATCCTCATTGACGAGGCGCGCACGCCGTTGATCATTTCCGGTCCGGCAGAGGAATCCTCCGAGCTGTACAAGCGTTTCGCCGGGCTCGTGCCGTTGCTGCACGAGGGCGCGGACTACGAGGTGGATCTGCGCACGCAAGTGGTCCTGCTCACCGAAGAGGGCGTCGCCAAAGTGGAGCAGCTGCTCAACATCCCCGAAGGCGAAAGCCTTTACGATCCGCAACACGCGCACATGCTCCCCTACCTCGACAATGCCCTGCGCGCCAGGGAATTCTATCATCTCGACAAAGAATACGTGATCCGCGATGGAGAGGTCATCATCGTGGACGCCTTTACCGGACGGCTGATGTTCGGGCGGCGCTACTCGGAGGGCCTGCATCAAGCCATCGAAGCCAAGGAGCATGTTCCCATCCAACGCGAGTCGCTGACCTACGCGACGATCACGTTCCAGAACTTCTTCCGCATGTATCACAAACTCGCCGGCATGACCGGCACCGCGGAGACGGAGAAAGAGGAACTCCGCAGCATCTACGCCCTCGACGTCGTTGTCCTGCCGACCAACGTGGAATATCGCGCCCGCTTCGAGGATCTGCAGGAGCGAGAGGTGCCGGCGACGACGAGCGGGGTCGCCTTCGCGGGAATCCTGCCGGAGGACGCCGGCGATAAAATCAAAGTCACGGTCTACGACGACACGGACGGAACGCGCTATTTCCGGCGGCTGGATCTGCCCGACCAAATCTACAAATCCGAGACGGCTAAATTCCGCGCCGTAGTGCAGGAGATCAAAGCCGCTCACACCGCCGGCAGACCGGTGTTGGTCGGCACCACCGCCATCGAAACCTCGGAGCGTCTGTCAAAGATGCTGAGAGCGGCGGGCATCCGCCACGAAGTGCTCAACGCCAAGTATCACGAACGCGAGGCGACCATCATCGCCCAGGCGGGGCAACCGGGAACGGTCACCATCGCCACCAACATGGCGGGCCGTGGCGTGGACATCCTGCTCGGCGGCAACCCGGAAGGGATGGCGCGCGAGCAACTGCGCCGCGAGGAAATAGACCTCACCCAAATTCCCCAGGCGGAATGGGACGCCGCGCTCCGTCTGGCGCGTCGCGGGGAGGATCCCACTTCCCAATTCCCCACCCGCTGGGCGCAGGTGCTGTACGAAAAAGTCCAGCAGTGCGCCATGGATCGAGAGAAGATCTACGCGGCGGGCGGACTGCACGTCATCGGCACCGAGCGCCATGAAGCGCGCCGTATTGACAATCAGCTGCGCGGACGCGCGGGACGCCAGGGCGATCCCGGCTCCAGCCGCTTCTACATCTCCCTGGAAGATGAGCTGATGCGGCGCTTCGGCGGCGAACGCCTGCAACCGTGGATGGAACGCGCCGGCATGGAGGACGCGCCGCTGGAGTTCAACGTCCTCGGCAAAGTGATCGCCTCGGTGCAGGAACGGGTCGAAGGCTACAACTTCGACGTGCGCAAACACGTGCTGGAATACGACAACGTCGTCAACAAACAACGCGAAGTCGTCTATGCCGAACGGCGCAAGATCCTCTCCCTGGAGGACCTGAAAGACAATCTGCTGGAGATGGTGGAGGCAGAAATTCGCCGCGTCGTCACGGCCGCCACCGCCGGGGATGAGGAGGAATGGGACCTCAAGGGGCTGCTGGCGGAGCTGCGCCGCTTCGTGCCGTTGCCGCGCGATTTCACCGTCGAGGCGATGGCGCGGCTGAAGCCCGACGCGCTCATAGCGCAGCTCAACACGTGGGCCGCTCAAACTTACGAGCGGATGCATCAGCAATGGGGCGCCGAGCTCTATCGCGCCATGCGGCAGGACGAGGTGACCATCGGGCACATCCTCGACACGCACGAGCCGTTCCATGAAGACGTGGCGGCGCGACTGCGCGCGCTGTGGGGCGCGGAGACGGTGGAGGAACTGCGCGAGGTCCCCTTGCGGCGGCTTTCCGCCGAACAAGAGGCGCAAGTGCAGGCGCTCGTCACCGAAGCGCGGCGGTTGGCCTCCGATCGCCAGCTGATGTTGCGCGCGCTCGACACCGCCTGGATCCGGCATCTCACCGACCTGGACATCCTGCGCGAGGGCATCGGGCTGCGCGCCGTCGGGCAACAACGACCGCTGGTCGCCTATCAAAAGGAAGCCTTCGAGATGTACCAGGAGATGCTGGCGAGCGTGCAACAGGAGATCGTGCGCCATCTGTTCCTCATGCCGGCGCCGCCGGCAGCCAGAGCCGCCGCCGGGCGACGCCCCTCGCCGGCGGCGCTCACCCCTGCCGCGAAGCAACCGGTGCTGCGGACGAGCGGCGGCAGCACTCAGGCGCCCCCTTCACCGCAGATCAGTCGGCGACCGGGGACACGGGAATTGGGACGCAACGATCCATGCTGGTGTGGCAGCGGCAAAAAATACAAGAACTGTCATTTCCAGGAAGATCAACAAAAGGGCCTCAAGCGCTATGTCAGCCAGAAACCGGCCAGCGAACACGCGCGTGCGGCGTCGAGCAAGTAGCCTGTAGCCAGGTCCGACGGAACCGGAGAAGCAGTAGCCATGGAAAAAGACAGTCTGGCCAACCGCGCCTATACCGGGGACATTGATCCAGCCCTGCTGGATTTTCTAAACCAATACGTGGATTCGTTCATCAAATGGGATCTGATGCGCTTCTTCTTCAACAATCCGCACACCATTGACACGGTAGACAACATCGCACGCTACGCAGGGCGCAATCAGGAGACGGTGGGGCAGGAGCTGGCGGAGCTCGCGGAACGCGGCCTGCTGGAAGAAACCCACATGGGGGCGCTCGTAGTCTACGCCCTTTCGGCGGACCCGGAACTCCGCGACAGGCTCACCCGCTTCATCCAGGCCAGCGAGGACCGGCAATTCCGCATTCGCGCCATCTATCACGTCATCAAAGGCAGCTACTGAAAGGGGCGTCCGTGAAGGGGGAAGCAAGTCATGCCATCTGAAGAACGTGCCCTCACCGGTGTGCCGGGACTCGATCAGATGCTCGGCGGAGGCTTCCTGCCGCGGACGGCCAATCTCGTCGAAGGCGCGCCCGGCTGTGGCAAGACTACCCTGGGCATGCAGTTCATCCATTATGGGGCCACGCATGGCGAGCCGGGATTGATCCTCACTTTTGAGCAATTCCCGGAGCAGTATTATCGGGACGCCGCAGGTTTCGGCTGGGATTTTCGGGACCTGGAGCAGCGCCGGCTGTTGCAGGTCATCATGAGCAGCCCGGAAGTCACCAAGGCAGACCTCGAACGCATCAACGGGCGCATTTCCGGCCTGGTCAACAGCATGGGCGTGAAGCGCATCCTGGTAGACAGCATCTCGCAATTCGAACGCCTGACGGACGACCCGGTGGAGCTGCGCAATCTGCTGCACGGTTTTCTGAACGCGCTCCGCCGCGAGGGCCTGACAGCGCTTCTCACCCGTGAGGCCTACGTGCTGTTGGGCGACGAGCCCCATCCCAACGATGAGACCGAAGAGAGCATGAGCTTCCTGGTAGATTCATATATTATGCTGCGCTACGTGGAAATCGAAAGCGCTATTCACCGCGCCATCATCGTGCTCAAAATGCGCGGCAGCGCGCACGACACGCATATCCGGCAATTCGATATTGGCCCCGATGGGCTGGTGGTCCAAGCGCCATTCAAGGGGCGTGAGGGCATTCTGAGCGGCACCCCGCAGTATATGGCGGAGTCGTTCATCAAGGCCTTTGTGCGACGCGGATAGGTTCGCTGAGGAGACGGGAGAACCGCCATGATCCTGCGCCTGCTCCTGGCAATTATCGGTTGGTGTGGCATCTTACTGTTGCAACTGATCCTGATGGGTATCGCGCGCTTCTTTGAGCGCAGCTCCGATTCCCCTACGCATTATCGCCTCTACAGCGTCCCGATCCTCTTGACGACGTTGGGAGCCCTCATCTACGTGAT
This sequence comes from Anaerolineae bacterium, assembly GCA_018055515.1. Lineage (GTDB taxonomy): Bacteria > Chloroflexota > Anaerolineae > B4-G1 > SLSP01 > JAAZNO01. The sequence goes on along the minus strand of JAGPHL010000003.1, from coordinate 9,117 downwards.
CCGCATCCCCTTTGTCACAGCCTGGCCCGACTTTACCGGCGACCCGCTGGCCAATGGGTTCCTGTGTCTCGCCGGCATCGTCCTGGTACTCCTGAGCAGCCTGTTACACGATCAGATGTTACGAGGGCCGCGCTCATGACGGATAGTCAGATCCTGACCTCACACCTGGCGCTGCCCATCTTCGCCGGCATTTTGTATGTAGGCTACTTGCTACGGATGCTCAGCCAACGGATGGGAGCCGTGACCAAAATGCCGCCCTATTACCGTTGGTTCGATCTTGGAAATGCGTTCATTGCTGCAGCCACCCTCAGCTATATTTTCATCAGTAGTGCAGCGCTCGCCGGCCGGCCCGGGACCTATTTGACGCCGACCTTCAGTCTGCTGACGTTGCACTTGCCCCTGGCTTTGGGGATGGGCATCAACAGCTTCATCGCCCTCAAGTACTGGGGCTGGCTCGCCAAACAGCGTTAGGGTATTTCCAGGAGCTGCCGCCATGACCATGCTAACACATCCAATGACTGCAAGAAATATATTGCAACACGAGCCGGATTCGCAGAAATTAATGCGGGTATGGGCGCGCAAACTTCCCAAAATAGATTTACATCGGCATCTGGAAGGCTCGCTGCGACTACAAACGCTGGCGGAGATCGCCATGGAGCACGGCATTGACCTGCCCAGCTACGACGTCGAACAGCTGCGTCCTTACGTGCAGGTCACCGATGATTATCCGGACTTTCATCGCTTCCTGGAGAAATTCAAACTGCTGCGGCGCTTCTACACTTCCAAGGAAGCAGTGCAGCGCATCACCCAGGAAGCGCTCCTTGACGCCGTTGCCGACAACATCCGGTATCTGGAGCTGCGTTTCAATCCGGTGGCCCTGTCGCGGGCGCAAAGCTTCTCGCTCGGCGATGTGGTGAGCTGGGTGACCGAAGCCGCCGCGGAGAGCCAGAAACACAACGACATCCGCACCTGCCTGATTCTGCAGATTGGCCGCGAGGAATCACTGCACGTGGCCGAGGAAATTGTGGATCTGGCAATCGCCTTTCATGGCCCGTTGGTGCGGGGCATTGACCTGGCAGGCGACGAGCTCAACTATCCGGCGCACCGCTTCGAGAAGCCCTTTCAGCGCGCGCGGGCGGCGGGCCTGCACATCACCGTCCATGCCGGCGAAGCGAGCGGCGCGGCGAGCGTCTACGACGCGGTCACCCTGCTGGGCGCCGAACGCATCGGACACGGCATCCGCGCCGTCGAAAATTCAGAGGTGGTGCAGCTGCTCTATCGGCGCAAAATCGCCCTGGAGGTCTGCCCTACCAGCAACTTCCAGACCGGGGCCGTGCCCGGCTTGACCGTGCATCCGCTGATTGACCTGTTCGGGCTGCGACTGAGGGTGACCATCAACACGGATGATCCCAGCGTGAGCGACACGACGCTGAGCGACGAATACCTGGTTGCCATCAAAGCCATCGGGCTGCCCAGGCGCCTCATTTTCCGAGCGCTGCGCAACGCCATCGAGGCTGCCTTCATCCCCGACGAGGAGCGCGAAGGACTGCGGGCGCGCTTCCGAGAGGAACTTGCCGGCTATCCCGAAGCGCTCGAAGAATTCCTGTAAATGGGGACACGGGCGAACGTGGGCACCTGAGCACGGATTCTATTTGCTGAGAAGATCACTTACGCATTACGCATTACGCATTACGCATTACGGATTACGCATCACGCATTACGCATTTTTGAAGGAGCACGCCATGCGCAATTCAACCCCTCCCCTGGCTGTCGGCACCCATCGGCCCGTGTACCTGTGGGCAGGACCGGGGACGATCCGCATGAATCGCCTCAAATTCATGAACGCCCCCGTCAACGAGGCCGTGCACGAGGAAGCCCACGCGCTGCAGGGCGCCGTGCGCATCGTCCAGGAGGCGCGCTGCAATTGGATCTACCTCACCTACGACTGGGGATTTCCGCCTGAGATCGAAGCCCAGGATTGGGAGGCCTTTCGTCAGGCGGCCCAGGTGTACCAGAGCGCCGGGGCGCGGGTCTTTGGCTACATCCAGACCTCGAATTACGTCTATGCTGGCAGCTACCTGGAGCGCGATTGGTACGCGCGCGATCCGCGCGGACGCCCCTTCCCCTACTACACCGGGCGCTACATGACCTGCTGGCGCCATCCCGACTGGCGCGCGCACCTCCACGAGATGGTCGAGGGCGTGATCGCGGCCGGCGCCGATGGCGTGTTCTTTGACAATCCCTGGTACGGCATGGCGCCGCAACACAGCGCTGGCGCCTGGTTAGGCGGCGCTGGCTGCTACTGTGAACGCTGTCGCGCTGCCTTCCGCGCTGCCACCGGCATCGAGATCCCGCGAGCCCTGGCGCCCGAGACCGATGAGGCGTCGCGGGTCTACCTGCGCTGGCGCGCCGATCAGGTAACCGCGACACTGGCCGAACTGGCAGATCACGCGCGGCAGCTCAATCCCGCCATCCTCATCAGCGCCAACGACTTCGACGCGGTGATGCGCCCCAGCTTCGTCACCTACGGCATTGACCTGGCAGGACTCGCGCGCGTGCAAGACGTGGTGATGATCGAGGATTATGGGCTGGTGCACTGGCGTCCCGAAGCGGCCGAGCTGATCAACAACGCGCTCACCCTCCGCACCGCTCGCGCCCTCATCGGAGACACGCACTTGAGCGTGGAGCCGTACGATCAGGGCATCGGCTTCGACCAGGTCTACGCGCCGCGCCGCTATCAGCAAGCCATCGCCGAAGCCGCCGCCGGTGGCGCCTCCATGGTAGTCAAGGGAACGGAGTTCGTCGAAGCGGATGGGACCTTCACCCTGCTCACCGCCGAGAAATACGCCCCGCAGCGGGAAGCCATCGGCGCGATGCACCGCTGGCTTATTGAAATGGCCCCGCGTTACACAGAGCGCCAGAACCTGGCGCCCGTGGGACTGTTGTATCCCGGCGATGCGCTATGGCAGCGCTGGGACCGCGTCGCGCCGCTTTACTTCAGCGCAGGACAGGCGTTACTCATGCAGCGCGTGCCCTGGCGCGTTGTCACCCCCGAAGACGACCTGAGCGCGCTGAGCGTGCTCCTGCACAGCGCGCCGCTGCCGCACGACCTGCGCGTCCCTGACACCGTGCGGGTCGTGTCCCTGGCCGCGCTGCCCGGCTGGGTTCGTCCTACGCCCTCCTTCGTGGCCCGCCATCCCGTCATCCGGCGCCTCTACGCGAGCCTGACCGAAGCGCTCTTCCGCGCCTATTTCAAGCGGCGATGGGCGCGGCGGCTGGTGGATCGCCTGGGGCTCACCCAAAAGCACTTCATCCCGCGCAGCATGGCCTTCGGAATCCCCTCGGTCACACGGCAGACGGCATTGCTTTCCGCGCTGGGACCCCTCCCCGGGCCGCGCGTCACCGCCGCCGCGCCGGTGCTCGTCGAACACTGGCTGCAGGGGAACACCCGGCAGCTGCATCTGGTCAACTATGCCGAGACCCCGCAGCAAATCACCGTCGTCTTCGAACAATCGGTCAGCGGGGAAGTGCTCCGTCCGGAGGAGGCGCCGGCGTCCTTCCAGGGACAGACGTTCGAGGACGAACTCGACGTCACCCTGGTGCTGTGTTACAGGCCCTGAGACGTCAGCCGCAAATCCACCCAGGGCGCAATTTTTATTTCGAGAGGTGTCGAAGCTAATGCGGCGCTTTCCAATTCCCGATGATGTCCCCACAGGGAGGGAGAACACTCAGACCATGCCCGTGACCCTTGAAACCTACAGCGACGATACCCTGCGCCTGTTCCTGAGCCGCGTCCGCACCCATGATCTGACCGCGTTCCTGCGTCGTTGCACCCCCACCGCGGTCGAGCGCGTGCTGGCGCTGCTCTCCCCTCGCACGGCGGGAATGCTGCGCGAGGCCCGCTGGGAGGAAGACACGCCGGAGCGCGTTGCCCGCGCGGAGGCGCTGTTGCAACGCTGCGCTTCCGGCACGGACCCTTGCATCTTCTGCGCCATCTTGGAGGGCGCCGCCCCGGCCAGTTTCATCTACCGCGATGCGGCCATCGCCGCCTTCATGGATCTGTACCCGGTCACACCGGGGCACCTGCTCATCATCCCCGTCGCGCACACCCCCACGCTTGACGCCGTCGAACCGGCGGTCGCGGCGCACCTGATGGAGCTGGCGCAACGCTTGGGAACAGCCCTGCTGGCCTCCGAGCTGGGATGCGACGCCTTCAACCTGTTCCTCGCCAACGGCGGCGCCGCCGGCCAGGACATCTTCCACGTGCATTTGCATGTCCTGCCGCGCTTCCACGGCGATGGCTTCGGGTTTCGCTTCCCCCATTACTATCCCCGCGAGGCGGATCGGGAGCAGCTGAATCGTCAGGCCGCCCGGCTGCAAGCGCTGCTCGAGGGACAGGCCGGGCGAAGTGAGGCCCGCGCATGAAATTCAGCCTGCCTTACGGCCAGGGCCACCTGCAGCTGGAGCTGCCCCCACCCTGGCAGGCAGACTGGATCGCGCCGGCGCCGGTCGCCGCGGCGCACGACCCCGCAGGCGCCGTCATAGCGGCGCTCGCGGCCCCCGTCGGCGGCGTGCGGTTGGAGGATTTTCGGGGCGCGCGCTCCGCGGCCATCGCCATCAATGACAAGACCCGTCCGGTGCCCCATGACCTGCTGCTCCCCCCGTTGCTGGCGCGCCTGGAGGCGTTGGGACTGCCGCCGGCGGCGATCACCCTGTTGATTGCCACCGGCGCTCACGCTCCCCTGGCAGCGGAAGAGTTCGAGCGCGTGCTGCCGGCTGCCATCATAGCGCGCTATCCCGTGCGCTCCCACGACTGCGATGACGAGGCCAATCTGCGTTACCTGGGACAGACGCAGCGCGGCACCCCCGTCTGGATGAATCGGCATTTTGTCGCAGCGGAACTGCGCCTCGTCGTGGGCAACGTCGAGCCGCATCAGTTCCAGGGCTTTTCCGGCGGAGCCAAGAGCGCCGCGATCGGGCTGGGAGGGCGCGCCACCATCAACGCCAATCACGCCCTGCTGCGTGACCCGCGAGCGCGTCCCTGCAGCTACGCCGACAATCCCATGCGCCAGGACGTCGAGGAAATCGGGCAGCTGGCGGGGATTCATTTCGCGCTCAACGCCGTCCTCACGCCAGAAAAAGCCCTGGCGCACGCCGTCGCGGGCGCGCCGCGCGCTGTGATGGAAAGCGCCATGCCCCTCGCGCGCGCCATCTTCGAGGTCGCTGTCGTCGCCCCCTACGATCTCGTCATCGTCGCGGCCGGCGGTCATCCCAAGGACCTCAACCTCTACCAGGCGCAGAAGGCCCTGGCGCACGCCTCGCTGGCGGTAAAGGAGCAGGGGCTAATCATCCTGGTCGCTGCCTGCCCCGAAGGCCTCGGCAGCCGGGAGTACGAGCAGTGGATGCTGGATCACGGTCCCCGCTCCATTCCCGAAGTCTTCGCGCGCTTCGAACAGGAGGGCTTCCGGGTGGGACCGCACAAGGCGCTGCTCCTCGCCCGCGACGTGAGGCGCTTGCGCGGCGTGTGGCTGGTCTCCGAAATGCCCCCGTCACTCGTGCGGCAGGTGCTGCTCACCCCGGCCAGCCTGGACGAGGCCCTGCGCGCAGCCCTGGAGCTGCTGCCGTCTGA
>JAGPHL010000003.1:0-3388 GCA_018055515.1 Anaerolineae bacterium | reverse complement strand
TTACGCATTACGCATTACGGAATTACGCATTACGCATTATCATTTTCACAGGAGGCCTTACATGCAGAATCGCACGTTCAAATGGTATGACATGATCACAGTCAACATCTATTACCTGGCGCTGACGATGCTTTCGCAGACGTTGGTGCCCCTGGTGCTGCCGCTCCTCGTCCAGCAATTCGTCGGCGAGACGCAGAAAGCGACCTACCTCGGCACCATCCGGCTCTGGGGCTTGATGGTGGCGCTGTTGGCGCAGGCGTTCTGGGGCATGATCTCGGATCGCAGCACCTCGCGCTGGGGGCGACGGCGTCCCTTCATCCTCGGCGGCACGATAGGCGACTTCATCTTCCTCATCGGCATTGGCCTGACAGCCGGCCTCTCCGGCCTGACGGGCTTCTGGGTCCTCTTCGTCTGCTACCTGCTGTTGCAACTCTGCACCAACGCCGCGCACGGCGCGACACAGGGCCTCATCCCCGACCTGGTGCCCGAATCCCAGCGAGGACGCTTCTCCGCCGTCAAGGCCATCTTCGAGGTGCCGCTGCCGGTCATCCTCGTCTCGTTCACCATCGCCACCTTCATCAAGGACGGCAATCTGTGGCTGGGACTGATCACCCTCATGGGCTTCATCGCGGTGAGCACGGCCCTGACGCTGCTCGTCCGTGAGGAACCGCTGCGCGAGACGCCGCCGCCGCTGAACTGGGAGCCTTTCCTGCGGCTGCTGGCGATGACCGCCGCCTTCACCGTGGTCATCCTGGGGATGGGGCAAGTCGTCTCGTGGCTCGGCGCGGCGTTTGCCGGCATCCAGAGCCCGCTCGGCCTGAGCCTGCTGATGGGCGCGGCGGGGCTGCTGGCCATGGCCGTGGCGAGCGTGCTCGGCGTTTGGGTGAGCGTGCGCCTCTGCGTGGGAGCCGCAAATCAGCGCGAGCATCCCGCCTTCACCTGGTGGGTAGTCAATCGTCTGGCGTTCCTCGTCCCCGCCTTCAGCCTGTCCGGCTTCGCGCTCTACTTCCTGCAGGGACGTCTGAAGCTCACTGCCGAAGCTGCCACGGGTCCCGCCGCGCAAATGATGATGTTCGTCGGCGTCTTCGTGCTCCTGGCGGCCCTGCCGAGCGGCTGGCTGAGCGATAAGTTCGGGCGCAAGCCCATGGTCGCCCTCAGCGGCGTCCTCGGCGGCGTCGGCACGCTCATCTTGTTACTGGCGCCCGACCTGGCCTTGATCTACGTCGGGGCCTGCATCATCGGTCTGGGAACGGGAATCTTCTACACCGCCAACTGGGCGCTGGGCACGAGCCTCGTCCCCGACAAAGAGGCCGGGCGCTATCTGGGCATCTCTAACCTGGCAGGGGCCGGCGCCGGCGCCATCGGCACCTACATCGGCGGCCCGATCGCCGATTTCTTTACCGTCCACATGCCGCAAACGCCGGGATTGGGATACATCGTCATCTTCGCCATCTACGGCCTGTTGTTCCTGCTCTCGACAGTCGCGCTCGCCGGGGTACAGCTCCCCGTGCCGGCTAAGGCGCAGAGCTGAGCCATGCCGGGCAGTTTCAACGGCGATTTCGCCGCCGCCGCCCAAGATTTCATGCGCGCACGACAGGCGGCGGAGATGGAACGCCTCATCGCGCGTCTCACCGGGCGGCCCATAGACCTCGTCGCGTATGAAGCGGTGCGGCAACAGCTGCGTGCCCAACGTCTCGCGCCCCGCGGCCTGCACGACGTCCCACTCGACGCCATCATCGGCAGTGTGGACCGTTACACCGACTTCACCCGCAGCTTCCTGCCCCGGCACGACGGCTACAAAGAACGTTGGGCGCGGGTCAAAATGGCGACGGAGGACATGGCCGGCCTGCCGCCGGTGGAACTCTACAAGGTCGGCTCCGCCTATTTCGTCAAGGACGGCCATCATCGCATCTCCGTCGCCCGGCAGCTCGGCGCCACCCACATTCAGGCATATGTGACCGAAGTGGACACGCCCGTGCCCATCACCCCCGATTTGAGGATGGAGGACCTCGTCCTCAAAGGAGAATACGCGGCCTTCCTCGAAGCCACGCGCCTGCACGAGACACGTCCCGACGCCAATCTGGAAGTGACCGTTGCCGGGCGCTATCACGAGCTGGAAGAGCACATCGCCGTGCACCGCTACTTCATGGGCGAAGCGGCACAGCGCGAGATCCCCTTTCCCGAAGCCGCCGCACACTGGTACGACACCGTCTATCTGCCCGTCGTCGAAACCATCCGCGAGTACCAGCTGCTGCAGCGTTTCCCCCAACGCACGGAGGCCGACCTTTACCTCTGGGTCTCGGAGCATCGCGCCGAACTGCAGGCCTCCCTGGGATGGGAGATTGACTACGACGAGGCCGCCTCGCATCTGGCGGAAGAGGGGAAAGAAGGGGCCGACCCCCTGGCGCGCTTCGGCGGCTGGCTGCTGGACGCCCTGATCCCCGCAGGCCTGGAAAGCGGCCCGCCGCCGGGTCACTGGCGCGAGACGCTCGACAGCACCTCGCCGCTGTTCCGCGATATTCTGGTGCCGCTCTCCGGCGCCGAAGAGAGCTGGCAGGCGTTGGAACAAGCCCTTGACGTCGCCCGGCGTGAGGGCGGCAGTCGCTTACGCGGGCTGCACGTGATCGCCGGGGAAAACGCTGGGGGCGATACCGCCGCCTTGCAGGCGCGCTTCGAGCAACGATGCCAGGAAGCGGGTCTTGCCGGGCAGCTCGTGATCGAAAGAGGGAGCATCGCCCGCACCATCTGCGAGCGCGCCCGGTGGGCAGACCTGGTCATCGTGAAGCTGGCCCATCCGCCCGGGGGACAGCCTCTCGCCCGGCTGAGCTCTGGTTTCCGCACGCTGATTCGACGCTGTACCACCCCCATCCTCGCCGTGCCGCGTCAGGCGCGTCCTCTGGGAAGCGCGCTGCTGGCCTACGATGGCAGCCCCAAGGCCAAAGAAGGGCTCTTCGTCGCCGCCTATCTGGCCGGGCGCTGGGCCATGCCGCTCGTCGTGCTCACCGTCATGGAAAGCGAACCGCATCTTTCGGAGACGTTGCTGGAGGCGCAGCGCTATCTCCACTCCCGCGCCCTGCGCGCCACCTTCGTGGACGACAAGGGCCCGGTCGGCGAGACGATCCTCCGCACGGCCCGCGAGCACGGTTGCGACCTCATCATCATGGGCAGCTACGGCCTCAGCCCGGTAGTGGAAATCGTCCTGGGCAGCACGGTGGATCAGGTGCTCCGCGAAAGCCCCCTCCCGGTCCTGATCTGCCGCTGACGACGGACATGGTCCTCGCGTCTCGCCGCGCTTTCTGCATCAAACGCAGACTCCCCCAGGGAAATCCCTGGGGGAGTCTGTTTGGGCGTCTTTTCCGGCTGACTCAGCCGGTTTCAAATCAGACGG
>JAGPHL010000123.1:3085-8261 GCA_018055515.1 Anaerolineae bacterium | reverse complement strand
TGAATTGCTTGCTTTTGAAAACAGCACTATAATGTTTCATAGAGCCTATTCAGGAGACGCAGTGATGAAACGAGCCGTAGACCTTGAGAATCCCCACGCTGAGCCGGATCCGCTGAGCGCCATGCTCGACGAGTATGTCCCTCCCCCTCCCTGTCATCGCGGGGATGTTGTGAAAGGGATCATCGTGCGGGTTGATCCCAAAACGATCCTCATTGACATTGGCAATAAATGCGATGCCATCGTCCATCCGCGAGAGATGGAGCTGCTGCAACCTGCCGACCTGCAGCGGTTCAAGCCCGGCCAAACGGTGCATGTGTACGTGCTCGATTCCAATGAAAACGAGGACGTGATCCTGGTTTCGCTGGCGAAGGCCGATCAGGAGAGCGATTGGGTCCACGCCCAGGAGCTTCTGGAAAGCGGCGAGCCCGTGGAGCTGGAAGTGGTGGATTACAACAAGGGCGGTGTCATTGTGTACCTGGGGCAGCTGCGCGGCTTCGTCCCTGCCTCCCAATTGCTGCCCAGCTGGCGCGCCCTTCAGAATTCCGAGGATGCGGAGCATCGTTGGGAAGCGTTGGTGGGGAAGAAGCTCACGCTCAAGGTGATCGAGGTCACTTCCAGCCGCAACCGGCTGATTTTCTCCCAGCGGGGGCTGGGGGGCGAGAAGCAGCGTCGTCCCAACATTCTGGGGGAGCTGGAAATCGGCTCGGTGCAGCATGGCGTGGTCAGCAACATTGTGGAATTTGGCGCCTTCGTCAATATCAGGGGGGTGGACGGCTTGCTGCACATTTCGGAGATTTCCTGGCAGCGGGTCAATCACCCCTCGCAGGTGTTGCATGTGGGGCAGGAACTGGATGTGTACGTCCTGGATGTGGATCTGGAGCGCTGCCGCTTGAGCCTCAGCCTCAAACGGCTGACTCCCGATCCGTGGGTGTTGATGGGCGAACGGTACGCCGAGGGGCAGGTCATTGACGTCAGGATCGTCAATCTGGTCCCTTTCGGCGCTTTTGCCAGCCCCGTGGACATTCCAGAGGTCGAGGGGCTGATTCATCTTTCGGAGTTGGCGGAGCAGCCGGTGCAGGTGGGGACGATCTGTCCGGCGCGGATTCTCTCGTTGCGCCCCAGACTGCGGCGCGTCGCTTTTAGCTTGAAAGGGGCGGTTGCCACGGCGACAGAACCGACAGAACCGACAGAACTGCCATCTGAAGCAGAGGCAGCGCCGGCGTCCGCTGAGAACGTTTAGGACCGCAGGGCGCGAGGGTGAGATAGCCGTCCCGAGGCCAGGGCTGATTTCCTGTCGTAGCCTTTCCAGGTGACGCTGATGGCCCTGGCAATGCCCTGCCGGGGCCATTTTGATTCACTCATCCGGGAGGCAGGTATGTCAAAAGCACCACAATTAAGCCGTGCTCTTGCCGGTGAGACGGTCCAGTGCCGGGTGTGTGAGCATTTCTGCGCGCTGGGACCGGACGCCTGGGGTAAATGTGGGGTGCGCGTCAATCGCGGCGGACGGTTGCAGCTCGCCGTGTATGGCGATGCGGTGGCCTTGCATGTAGATCCCATTGAGAAAAAGCCGCTCCATCACTTCCTGCCCGGTTCGACGGCGCTGTCGGTGGGGACGTATGGCTGCAACTTGCGCTGCGAATGGTGCCAGAACTGGGAGATTTCGCAGGTGCGGCAGGTGACGTCGGCGATGGCGAGCTCCCCTGTCTCGCCTGAGGCGCTGGTAGACCTGGCGCTCCAGGAACACAGCGCTTCAATCGCTTACACGTACAACGAGCCCACGGTCTTTTTTGAATACACCTACGACACCGCCGTTCTGGCGCACGCTCAGGGCATCAAAAACGTCTACGTTTCCAACGGCTTCATGTCCGCCGACACCCTGGAGGCGCTGGCGCCATACCTGGACGCCATCAATGTGGACTTGAAAGGCTTTACCGAGGAGCTCTATCGCACGTACACCGGCGCGCGGTTGGAACCGGTGAAGCGCAACATCGCGGCGCTCGTCCGCGGCGGGCGCACCTGGGTCGAGGTGACTACGCTCGTCATCCCCGGCCTCAACGATTCCGACGCCGAATTGCGCGCGGCGGCGGAATGGCTGGCGCAAATCAGCCCCACTATCCCCTGGCACGTTTCGGCCTTCTATCCCACTTATCGGATGATGGATCGCCCCCGGACGCCGCCGGAGACGCTCGAGCGGGCTTACGCGATAGGGAAAGCCGCCGGGCTGAACTTCGTCTACGTGGGCAACATCTACGATCCCACTCATGAGGGGACGTATTGCCCGCAGTGCGGCGCGCTGTTGATCGCGCGCTCTGGCTATCGCGTGCGCGTGCAGTGGCAGACGCCGGGCGTCTGTCCCCGCTGCGGGGCGACAATCCCCGGCGTGTGGAAGTAAGTCGAAGCATCCGTGGCGCTGTCATCTTGAGCCTGGAATGACCGATAAGGAGGAGCGTGACTGATGGAAAAGACACCCCATACCTTCACCCACATTCGTCGTCCGGCAGTCGCCGGCATGTTCTATCCTGATAACCCCTTAGTCTTGCAACAGACCGTGGACGGATTTCTGGCAGCAGCGACGCCGCCCCCGATCCCCGCTGTCCGTGCGGTGATCGTCCCCCATGCTGGCTATCCCTATTCGGGGCCGGTCGCCGCGTTTTCCTATCGCGCCGTGGCGGAAAGGCCGGCTCCCCCCGCGCGGATCTATCTGCTGGGGCCGGCGCATCGCGTCTGGTTTCAGGGCGTGGCGGTAGGTGACTACGATGGCTTTGCGACACCGCTCGGCGTGGTGCCGGTGGACGTCGCGGCGGTGACGCAGCTGCTGGAACGTGACCCGTGGTTTCAGCCGCTGAGTCAGGCCCATCATGATGAGCACTGTCTCGAAGTGCAGCTGCCGTTCCTGCAGCGCGTGTGCCCCGGCGTGCCCATCGTCCCCTTGCTGTTTGGAGATGTGAATCCCGAAGGGGTCGCGCGCGTTCTGGACGCGGTGCTGGAACCCGACGATCTTCTCGTGGTGAGCTCTGACCTCAGCCATTATCACAGCTACAGCGATGCCGCGCGGCGCGATAAGTCGTTCATCAACGCGGTCCTGCAAGGCGACGTCGTGGCTGTGGCGCACGGCGAGGCTTGCGGACAGACACCCATTCTCGCCGTGATGCCGCTCGCGGCGCGACGGGGGTGGCAGGCGCACCTGTTGGATTACCGCAATTCGGGGGACACTGCCGGCGACCATCGTCAGGTGGTGGGATATGCGGCGATCGCGTATGCGGAGAGTGGACAGTAAAAAGGGCCCGGCAGACCACCCGTGCTATGCAAGTGATCTTGAAATTTGCTGATTTTCGGGGGAGACCACTTACGCATGACGCATTTTTCGAGGAGTTGCCATGTTCCTGCGGCACACCACTGCAAATGAAAATGTGAGTTGTGAGCAGAGGCTGCGACGACTCGCCAGTTTGGCTGGGGATGGAATCCCCAGCCTGACACGAGCCAACCGCGCTGAAGCGCGTTGTTTGGGAAGCTCGCTTCAGCGAACTTGACGTAGCAGACCCGGAATTCATTCCGGGGCGGCCGAGGTTCACAGATTCGCTTTTTCGCTTTTTCGCTGATTGCTGACCCGCTGATCTCTATTTTTCGAGGAGACCTGTATGGAAATTCAACCTTTGACCGCCGAAGAAAAACAGATCCTGCTGCGGTTGGCGCGTGACGCCATCCGCGAAGCGCTGAATGGCAACCCCCTTCCCGAAATTGACCTGGCGACGTTGCCGCCGCGCCTGCAAGCCAAAGGCGCCGCTTTTGTCACCCTCACCCTGCATGGACAATTGCGCGGCTGCATCGGCTCGCTGATGGCGCATCGTCCCCTGGCGTTGGATGTGCAGCAGCACGCCGTAGACGCCGCTTTCGACGATCCGCGCTTTCCTCCATTGACGGATCTGGAGTTCCGATCGTTGCGGATCGAGATCTCGGTGCTTTCGGAACCGCAACCGTTGATTTTCTCCAGCCCCGAGGAGCTGCTCCAGAAGCTGCGCCCTGGCGTAGATGGGGTCGTCCTCGAACGCGGCTGGAATCGCGGGACTTTTTTGCCTCAAGTATGGGAAGAGCTGCCCGAGCCGGAGGAATTCCTGAGCCATCTGTCCCGGAAAGCGGGATTGCCTGCCAATGCCTGGCGGTGGCCCGATATTCAGATCAAAGTGTATCAAGTGGAGAAATTCGCCGAGGAGCCAGCGTAACGGCGCGGCGACGACGGGGATTCGGCGCAACCTTTAGCTGATCTGCGCGTAGTATGTGTAGCGCTTTGGGAGAAGGTTCATCATTGGCTGACACTGACCGGGCGCCCTTCAGCGGACGCGAGACCATTTCCGCCGGTCAGGGCCTGGTCAAGCCGGAAAATGAACCATTTCCATTTTAGATCATGTTAAAGGAGTTGAACCATGGATACTGAAAACGAAGTTCGTGAAGCACCGCTCCCTTCGGCCAGCCCCATACCCGTAGCGCCTGCTGCGCAGCCCCCGGCGCCGCTTTCGCCGGCGGATGAACGTCTATGGGCAATGTTAGCGCATTTGAGCGTGCTGCTCAACCTGGTCACCGGCTTTCTGGGCGTCGGCGCGGCGTTGATCATCTACCTGGTCTACCGCAACCGCTCGCGCTATGTGGCGTACCAGGCGCTGCAGGCCCTGCTCTTCCAGCTGATCTTCTGGGGCGGCGGCGGGCTGTTGATTGGCATGGTGTGGGCCGTGGTCGGGTTGCTTTCTGTGGTCCTGGTCGGCATCTTCCTGATCCCCTTTGCCGTCATTGCCACGGTGGTGCTGGCCGCCTTCCCCGTCATTGCCGTGGTGTACGGCGTGATTGGCGCCCTCCAGTGCAACCAGGGAGAGGACTTCCGCTACTGGCTCATCGGCGACTGGGCGCTCAACCTGCTCAAGTAGCCTGTCACCGCCTGCCGGCATGTCCGACCGACAACGTGACCCCGCGCCAGGGGTCACGTTGTCTTTTGTTCTGCGGGAGACGCCAGGTGCGGGTGCACACGAAAATAACGTGAAAACGTGTGAACGTGAAAACGTATGAACGTAAGTGATTCGCCATTTTCTCAGAAGTTGACATGTTCCTGCGGCACACCACTGTGGATGAAAATAATGGCCTGAGCGCAAACTGAAGTTTGCGTTACATTTGCCATGCAAGTGATTTT
>JAGPHL010000123.1:0-2985 GCA_018055515.1 Anaerolineae bacterium | reverse complement strand
CATGAACGCTAAAATCGCTTGGAGGTGGTTGGGGCTGACGGTGATAGTGACCCTGACCGCTTGTAGCCCGGCGCAGAGCATTGCCGAGCCGTCAGCGCCGCCCACGCTCACGGCAACGCCTGTGGAGACGCTGCCCGACGCGCCAACGACGACAGCGACGGTCAGCGCACCCCGGCCTTCGCCGGCGCCCACTTCAACCCTGGCGCCGACTGCGACGCCGGCGGCGACAGTCGCGGAGGCGCCCGCGCTCCTGACGTCGACGGCGACCTTCACCCCGGAGGTCTATCTCCCGACGGTGATGAAAGATTGGGCGCTCGCCGTCTATGAGACGCAGATCACGCTGACCAGCTACGCCTGGGAGCAGGCGCTGCGGCCTTCTGATCCGGGTTCGCCGTACTACCCCTATCATGACCTGGAGCGGGACGCCGTCGGGCCGCCCGCGCCGCGCACCTACACCGTGGTGATTTTGGAAAACAGCTTCACCCGCATCACGGTCTTGCCCTACCTGGGCGGGCGCATCTTGCGTTGGGAGGATCGTCTCACCGGCCAGCGGCTCACCTATGAGAACCCCGTCATCATGCCGGTGAACGCGAATTGGGGCTATCGCGGGTGGTGGCTGGCGACGGGCGGCGTGGAATGGGCCTTCCCGGTGGAGGAACATGGCCTCAACGAATACCTTCCCTGGGAGTATCAGTTGCTTTCCGGGGAGAACTGGCGCGGGGTGCGCGTCTGGCATACCGATTGGCGCACCGGCATGACGATCGAGATCACGCTGCGGCTCTACGGCGGCGATAACACCCTGGTCATCACCCCGCGCATCACCAATCCTACCGCCGAGGCCAAACCGCTGATGTTCTGGATCAACGCGATGCTCACCCTGTCGGGCAGCAATGCGCCTTCCGCCTCGTTGCGCTTTTGGGTGCCTACGGAGCAAATGAAGATCCACTCGACCGGCGATGGCCGACTTCCCGGTCCTCGTAGTCTTATCAGCTGGCCTGTTCTTGGCGGACGGGACTTCAGCCACTACTCTGAATGGCAGTATTACCTGGGGGTGTTTGCCACGCAAGCGCAGGGGGCGATGGGCGCTTACGACGAGGGCAGCGATCTGGGCCTCGTGCGCACCTATCCCCCGGCGGCGCCTCAAGGGGTGAAACTCTTTTGCCTGGGGGATTTGCCCTCGGACATCTTCACGGTGGATAACAGCCGCTACTTCGAGCTGTGGGGCGGGCTTAACCGCACTTTCTTCCCGGAGGATTACCTCAGCCTCGGCCCAGGACAGACGCTCACCTGGGATGAACGTTGGTACGCCGTCCACGGCATCGGCGGATTGGCCTGGGCTAACGCGGACCTGGCCGCGGCCTTCAAGCAGACGGCCGAAGGGGTCATGGTGGGCCTGTTCGCGCCGCGCGCACAGACCGTGGACGTGGTTGTCAAACAGAATGACCTGATCCAGGGCGTGTTCCCGGCTCAGGTAGGGCCCGATGCGTCGTTCCGCCGCGCAATCCCCGGCTCAGGCACCGGCTGGATCCTGGAGCTCTGGAAGGACGGCCTGCGCCTGGCGGAAATTGCCCCCTATTGAGACGCCGCAAGCACCGGGCGCGGCGCCTGTCCCCGCGCCCGGCGTCGTTTTCAGCGGAAGTGCGCCTGGCCGCTGCGATGCAGCAGCCGTTGCAGCCAGGAGCCCTTCTTTTCCGTTTCTTCGGTGGGACTGAGTCCCGCGCGGGAATACTCGCGCCGGTTCTCCTGCGCTTGTTGCGCGGCGGTGACGACGTGATGCACCTCGTCCTGCGTGAGTTGCCGCAGCGCTTGCTCCACGGCCGGCGAGCCATCGTCCAGCAGACAGAGCGCCTGTGAAAGGGCAGCGCGCACGTAGGCGTTGGTATCCTTCGCCAGCGGCAACAGCTGGGGAAGCACGTGCGGGTCGCCGATGAGGCCCAACGCTTCGACGGCCACCGGTCGCACCAGCGGGCTGTAATCTCCCTGCGCCATGGCAAGCAGTTTGGGGATGCTTGCCTGATCCTGCAGATGCCCCAGGGTGAGGGCCGCGATGCGGCGCAGGCGCGGATCGCCGGATTTCAGGAATTCACGCACGGCGGGCGCGGCTCCCGGACAGCCGAGTCGTCCCAGGCTGCGGAGCGCCGCCAGACGCAGGCTCGTGCTGGGATCCGCCAGCGTCTCTACCAGCACCGAACAGGCCTGCGGATCGCCGATTTGCCCCAGGGCCGCCGCCGCCAGGGAGCGCGCTCCCACATAGCCGCGGACCACGTCCATCAACACCGGGACGGCTTCCCGGGCGCGCAGGTCGCCCAGAGCGATCACCAGCGTTTTGACGACCGGCAGATCGCGGGGGCCAGGCTCGTCCTGATAACCTTTGAGCATCTCCACCAGAACGGGAACCGCCTCCTGGGTCTTGAGCCGCCGCAGCGCGGTGATGAGGGTGCGCCTCATGCGTGGATCGTCGGTGTCCAGACGCGGAAGCAGCACCTTGCCGAGGTCGGGAATCCCCAGTTTGCCGATGGCATTGATGGCCGCGCGCCGGACATAGAGATTGGGGTCGTCCAGCGCCTGGATGAGCGCCGCCTGCGCCTCCTTGGCTTCCAACTGCCCCAGAGCGATGGCGGCGGCGCGACGCACAAACGAACTGGAATCGCGCAAAGCGTCCATGAGCGGGAAGATTGCCTGCGGGTCGCCGAGGTGCCCCAGCGCTTCGGCCGCGGCAGTCCGAACGTAGGTGTTGACGTCTTCACTGAGAACGCGGATCAGAGCGGGGACGGCTTCAACAGCATGACCCTCACCCAATTCCGCAGCGGCTTGGGAACGCTGACGGGGATTGGGGCTTTCGAGGTTTTCGATACAACGCCGCACGGCCGGCGCTACAGGCGGTGAGGATCCATTTTGACTCACTTCCCCATCCTTTCTCACATTATTATGCCTCGATTCTCGATCGAGTGACCCAAGTATAGCACAACGCGGGCGAAAGACCAC
>JAGPHL010000122.1 GCA_018055515.1 Anaerolineae bacterium | reverse complement strand
AAGACGCTGAGCCGGTAGAACAGGGATTGGGCCTCGAAGAGCTCCCACGAGGGCATACTGATCACCCGCGCGCTGATGTGTCGCTCTGTCAACAGCCGCTGCGCTTCCAGCGCCAGGGCAACTTCGGAGCCGGAGGCGATCAGCAACAGGTCTATGCGTTCTTGCGGCGCTTCGCGGAGGATGTAGGCGCCGTGCGCCACGCCTTCTGGTGCGAGACGGGAGGTCTCCTCGATGACGGGAAGCGGCTGTCGGCTCAGGAGCAGCGCCACCGGCTGCGGCTGTTGCAGCGCCAGCAGCACCGCCGCGGCGGCCTCGTTGGCGTCGGCGGGACGGAGGACCGTGACGCCGGGGAGGGCGCGCAGGCCGGCCAGCTGTTCCACGGGCGCCAGGGCCGGTCCCTCTTCGCTGCCGAAGATCGAATCGTGGGTGAACACAAAAATCAGCGGCAGCCGCATTTGCGCCGTCAACCGCAGCGACGGACGCAGGTAATCGCTGAGGACCAGCCGCGTTTCCCCAAAGACGCGCAATCCGCCGTGGAGCGCGATCCCGTTGAGGATCCCGCCCATGGCGTGTTCACGTCCGCCAAACCAGAGATACTGTCCCTCCGGCGTGGCTTTTTGGAAGGCCAGCGCGCTGTCAAGGATTCTCTGCGTCTCCATGAGCGGCCCGGCGGCGGCGCCGAACAGTTCTGGCAGCTGGGGCGCCAACGCCTTCAGGGCTTTGCCCGCCGCGGTGCGGGTAGCGAGGGGGCCGCTTTCAGGGGCGAAGCGGGGGAGGGCGTGTTCCAGGTCGGGGGGCAGTTTTCCGGCGAGCAGGCGTTGCAGCTGTTGCAATTCGGCGGGATATTCTTTCGCGTAGCCAGTGAGCAACTCGCGCCAGCGCGCCTCCTGCTGTTCCCCCTGGGACATGGCGACCTGATAATGCGCCTGTACTTCTTCGGGGATGGCGAAGGCCGTTTCGTCGGGCCAGCCCAGCGCCAGCCGGGTCACCCGCACTTCCTCGGCGCCCAGCGGCTGCCCCTCGGCGAGGGGGCTATCCTGTTTGTTGGGGCTGCCATAGGCGAGATGTGTCCGGCAGATGAGCAACTGTGGTCTGTCTTGCGCCTGCCGGGCGGCGAGGAGGGCCCCATCCAGGGCGTCGAAATCGTGGCCGTCGAGCGTCCGCACGTCCCAGCCATAAGCCGTGAAGCGGGCCGCGACGTCTTCGGTGACGGCGTCGGCGAGGGGTCCCTCGCGGGTCACGCCGGTGGCGTTGCAGCAGCAGATGAGGCCCTTCAGTCCCAGGTGCCCGGCGAGGGAGGCGGCCTCGTGGGTGATCCCCTCTTGCAGCTCCAGCTCCGAGACGATCACGTAGATGCGATGGTCGAAGAGCGGATAGCCGGGGCGGTTGAAGTGCAACGCCATGTGGGTGCGGGCGATGGCCATTCCCACGGCGTTAGCGAAGCCCTGTCCTGGCGGGCCGCTGGTGGTTTCGATGCCCAGATCGGGCGTGTAGACGGGGTGGCCGGGGGTGGGACTGTCCCATTGACGGAACTGCCGCAGGTTTTCCAGAAACAGCGGGTAGCCGGTGAGATGCAAGAGGCTGTAGAGGAGCACGGCGGCGTGTCCGGTGGAAAGCACGAAGCGGTCGCGGTTGGGCCAGCGCGGATTGCGCGGGTTGTGATGCAGATGGCGCAGCCACAGGACGTAGGCGAGGTCCGCCAGCGCCATGGCGGTGCCGGCGTCCCCGGCGCCTGCCGTTTCGACAGCGTCCATGGCGAGGATGCGCAGCGCGTTGATGCTCAGTTGATCGAGGGATGTTTTGGGCATAGCTCAGGTCACTGCCGGATACGGGATTTTTATGTGTGTTCGCTCTCTATGGTCTCATTGCTTTGTGCTAACCGGCGTGCTTCTTGACAGAGTATAGCGTAAAGTTCGGGTTAGACAACCTGAATGATGGCGGAGCCTGATGATGGCGGAGCCTGATGATGGAAGCGCTTTTTGAAACTCGACCCGCCCCAACGCGCGGTGCGTGGGGCGGGTTGAAGCGAAGCGATCCGATAAGGTTAGCGGGGTTTTGTTTCCCTACGCAGCCTCAAGCCACTTAACACGGAAGACACCCTGCTCCAAGATAGCTCCAGGGGCCAGTATAGCCAAAACAGGGGTCCACTATCCGTCGCCAGGTGTGGACCCATTGACTTCCTGTCCCACACGATCCACAAGGCTCAAAAGAGTAGGCATATTCAGTATAGGGGCAAGCCGGTCGGCGTTGTGCTGTCTTCTGGTGCCAGGGGTATCTTGACGCAGAAGCTCCAACCGGGCGTTTCTGGGTAGATGGGAGAAGCCAGCACGGTGAAGGGCGTGTCGGTTGGGCCCAGGCAGGGAGGAAGTTCCGAAGGGAAAGCAGGCTCTTCTCTGGGCAAGGATGATGCAGGAGGTACCGTTGAATTTGCAGGAAGGCTTGCCGGCGGCAAGGATGACGTCTCAGCCGGTGTGAGCAAGCGGACCTCGACGGGGGGCGTAGAAATATCTTCTGCGTGAGCAGGTGTTCCGCCAGGCATGAACAGCAGGCCAAGCGCAAGGAACAGTATGGCTAAACGTTTCATGGCAATTCCTCCTTAAATGAAATTTGAATTGAAACGAGTCGCTATCTGAGTGTCAGTCGCACCTTGGCTGAAGGGTCAACGCATGGTGGCAGCAATCTGCAATAGTTCATCTCTCGAGATGTATTCTGGGTTGGCAGTCAGGATATACCCTGCCCCTGCGTCTTGTTGTATCCAGGTCAGAGAGAGTCTCCCGCTGGCTCCCGGTTCCTGGGCGAACAGAGCGGGTTGACCATTGATCTCTACGGTTTCGTCTGCTTGCATCCTGATCTGGCCTGCAGGCCACCACACATTCAGCCACAGCGGGATCGCGTCGTCTTTAGTCCATCCCATCGAGAGTAACCCGATTTTTCCCTCGGCGGGAGCAACAAACGCTATCTCTGTGGGTTCCAACCCTTCAGGCACCCACTCTGGAAAGTGAATTGGAAAGGGAACTTCCTTTTGTGCTTGTTCAATATCTACAATGACTACCTGGAGGGGCACTTGCTGTTCGGCATCGCCCGAACGACTCATTGTTCTGAAAACGACAGCTGCTGGCTCTCCTATCACCTTAGCGAGGGGAGTCTCGATGGCCTCTATAAGCGGCGTGCGGATCTGCGGTGTTGCACACGCCACGATGCCTATCACCGTCAGAATGATTGCCGTAGTCGGACCGATCCAGCGTTTCGGACGACGTGGAGGAATGTTTTGGAGTCGTGCATATAAGGCTTGAGCAAATTCTGGGCGTACGGCCTTGGCCAGCTCTTGCAAAAACTCATCATCCATCGTGATCCTCCCATTTCTTGCGCAGCTGCTTGACCACTCGATTCACGATCGTGCCTACGTTGGTTTCGCTATAATGCGTCAAATGGGCAATTTCCCGATTGGTCAGCCCTGCCCCGTATTTGAGGGCTATCAGTTCCCGTTCGCGGGGAGCGAGTTGAGCCAGTAAAGCGCTCAAGCGGGCGTGCTCCTCGCGTTTGACGAGAACTTCTTCCATGGAGTCCCGTTCTTCATGCTCAGAGGCCCATTCCAGGGGCACCTCCCGTTGCTGCTGACGAAAATAGTCACGGGCCACATTGCGCGCCAGGGTGAACAACCAGGTAGAAAAGGCTCCCAGGTCGGCCTGGTAACGTTGGCGGTTGCGCCAGGCTTTTTCAAAAACAGTTGCCGTCAGGTCCTCCGCTATCATGCCATCACTTATCCGATAACGGAAATAGTTGTACACCCGCGGCAGATACTCGGCATACACTGCCGCCCAATCTATCTCGGTTGATGTAGCGTGTGAACCGTCTGTTCGAATTTTCGAGAGTGACTTCATGGGTCGCGCATGTCTGATCCACTGGGCGTTTGCGGTGTTGCCAGGAGCCGCTTTTACAGCTTCGATCAGCGCTATTGAATTATACGTTCGACGCCGGAAAGTATCACAGATTTTGAGATTTTTTGTGGATGTTGGTTCCACCCGAAGTGACCTGGGGGTTTCAGAGAGGAGACTGTCGCCGCGAGCATTTCGAGGTGCAGTGACGTGCGACCTCGCTGCAGGAAGCGGGCGGAGCCAGCGCTTGCGCGCGGCCCTTCCAACAGCGCAATTCTGCGTTGATCGCCGGTGAGCGCTCTCTACCCGGCGCGCCTCAGGACGCGTAGGTCTCGGCCAGGACGCGCAGGGCCACTGTAACGCGGCGCGGCGCCTCGGTGAGCAGCTGGGCGTCTTCCCAGCGCTGCGCCAGCCGGGAGAGCTCCCGTTGTGAAATGCGATCGCTAAAGGCCGCGTGGAGCGCCTTGATCTGGAAATGGCCGTTGAGCGCGTTCAGTGCATGGCGGACGAGCTCGCATTCCAGCGCGGTGAGCTGCGGAAAAGACGCCGGGGGCTGTACTTGCGGGTCCAGGATCGCGGCGGTGAGGACACTCAGCCAGCGGATGGCGTCCTCGATGAGGTACCCGGTCTGGAAATAGAGCCGGTTGGCCCATTCGGCCTCGCCGTCCAGGTCGTGGATGAACGGCGGGGAAGTGACGAGCGTGCCGTAGGCGGCAAAGGGGAAGCTTGCGGCGTTGAAGATGCCGGCGCGCGGCGTGGCGGCTTCGGCCTCCAAAATGTCCCAGCGCTGCTCGGTGACGCTGTAGTTCAACGCGAAGGTGACCAGGATGCCGCCAGGGAGTCGCCAGTACCAACACGCGCCGACGCGGCCCTGGTAGCCCGGCGCCCGTTCACCGATCGCCTCCATGAGCTGATCCATCAGCGCTAAAGCCTGGTAAGAAGGATAGAAAGGTCGCATAAGCTGCTTCGATGTGTGGATTTTCGGATTGGCCGATGGGGCCCTCAGGTCACGTCGGGACCGGCATCGGCGTGTTCCGCGACGAGCGCGCGGACGAGACTGAGCGCGTCGTCGCGGGTCTCAATTTCACCGTTGAGCTGGGCGAAACGGAGCGTCTCCAGCATACGCCGATAGAGCGGGCCGGGCGGGAAACCCAGGGCCTTCAGGTCGGCGCCGGTGAGCAGCGGCTGCACGTGGCGCCACGTCGTCCAGTAGCGGAGGAACTTGTCTTTCACGTCCTCAGTTTCGGCCAGCAGCCAGCCGGCGGCGAGCAGCGGCGAGGTGAGCGGCTCCAGGAGCGTCACGATGTCGCCCGGCCGGTCGAGGGCGGGAAGCTGCTGCAGCGCTTCCCGCAGCATGTCGAGCTGCAGCAGGGCGTCGGTGAGCCGCCGTGGCATCATCAACCGCGCGGCGATGCGACGGCGGGCCTCGGGCGTGACGCCGTACAGGAAGAGCGTCCAGTGGAGCGCCACGACGTCGTCTTCGTCCAGCTTCCAGAATTTGGCGTCGAGCGATTCCCGCAGGCGGCTGAAAATGCTGTGCACGCGCCCGTCGCTGGCCAACGCGGGATCAATTTGCTGGAGCGCCTTGAGCGTTTGGAGTCGGTCGAGCGCCGCCTCCGGACGCGCCTCGTTGAAGATCAGCTCCAGCTCGTGGCGGATGCGCCCGCCGGTCACGCGGTCGAGGAGGGGCAGCGCCTCGGCGATGAGCGCTTCGCTGCGCGGATCGAGGTGAAAGCCCAGCCGCGCCTCGAAACGGGCCGCGCGCAGGATGCGGGTGGGGTCTTCCACAAAACTGAGGCTGTGGAGCACGCGGATGACGCCGGCTTCCAGGTCGGCCCGCCCGCCGTAGAAATCGAGCAGCTGCCCCCAGTGCGCCGGGCTGAGGCGGATCGCCAGCGTGTTGATGGTGAAGTCGCGCCGGTGCAGATCCTGCTTGATCGAGCTCCAGGCGACGGTCGGCAGGGCGGTGGGACTGGTGTAGAATTCCGTGCGCGCCGTGACGAAATCAATGAAGCCGGGGAGCTGTTGCAGCTGCTCATCCGGCAGCTCGGGCGCCACGCGACGCCAGACCGCCGGGTCGAGCAGCCATTTGGCGGTGCCAAAACGGCTGTGCGCGCGAATTTCGCCGCCAAATTCCTGGATGAGGTCGCGGCACAACGTCACGGCGTGGCCCTCGACCACGAGATCCACGTCGAAAATGGGCTGTCCCAGCAGCAGGTCGCGCACGATCCCGCCCACAAAATAGAGCTGCTCTTCGCGCGCGGCGGCTTTTTCGCCGATGCGCCGAATGAGGTCGAGCAGCGGGGCAGGGAAAGCCTTTTCCATCCGCTGGCTGATCTCCTGGCGCTCGGTTTCGGGCCCGGTAGGCGGGAGGCGGATGAGATCGGTGCGGGTGACGACGCCGATGAGGCGGCCTTGCTTCACGACGGGGATCTGCCCCCAGCCTTTTTCGATCATCAGCGCGCGCACGCGCTCTGCCGAATCCTCCGGCGCTACCTGCACCTCGCCCGCGTCCATGATGCGGCCCACGGGTTGATCGCCCCAATTGTGCTGCAGCGCGCGGTCCACGGCGTTGCGGGTGATCAATCCGATCACCTTGCCCCCGTCATCCACGACGGGGAAGCCTTCATGCCCGGTCTGCACCATGCGCCGGGCCACGTCCTCGACGAGGTCGTGGGGATGGACGGTGCGCACGCTGAACGACATCAAATCCTGGACGGTGTGACGCGGATGGACGAATTGCGGCAGGACGTCGCGCAGTTCCGACAGCACCGCTTCCACGGAGCGGTCGCGCAGGAGGGCCGCCGCCGCGCGGCTGTGACCGCGTCCCCCAAAGTGTTGGGCCACGGCGTCCACGTTGATGTCATCGGTGGCGCTGCGGGCGACCAGCTGCGTGTGGGAATCTATCCCCACCAGGACGAAGAGCGCTGAGGGCTCGAGCAGGTCGCGCAGTTTGTGCGCCAGGGTGGAAATCTCCTCGTCGAGGCCGGCCTGCGCCTGCGCCCAGGTGAGGACGATGGAGTGTCCGCCAAGCTGCAGGGTTTCGATGTGGGCGAGCAGCGCTTCGTAAAGGAGGTGCTGCTCGGCGGTGAGGGGGTGATGCAGGAATTGATTGGCGATGTCGAGGCTGGCGCCGTGATCGAGGAGCCAGGCGGCGGCGCGCAGGTCGCGAGCGGTGCTCGAGGCGTAGGTGAGGTTGCCGGTGTCCTCGTAGATGCCGGCGAGCATGAGCGTCGCCTCGATGCGGCTGATGGGGATGAGGCGGGCGGAGAGCGCTTCGACCATCAACGTGGTGTTGGCGCCGAGCGGCTCGCCGCGGAAGGTCCAGCCGGAGGGCAGCGTCTCGGGCGGCGCGTGATGATCCATCACCAGCACTTCTCGCAGGTCAGGCCCCATGCCGCGCACGGAGGTGAGGCCCTGCGTGTCCACGAGAATGGCGCGCTGAATGCGTCGTCCGCGCGGCAGCTCCTGCGGGGTGATGAAGGGGAGCTCTGCACGATACAGGGTGAGGAACGCCTGGACGTTGCGGTTGATGCGGCGCGGCAGCACGGCCAGCGCGGCGGGGAAGAGCTTGTGCGCTCCCGCCAGGCTGGCGATGGCGTCAAAATCGGCGTTCTCGTGGGTCAGAATGACCTGCATGACGTGGTCCTCAACGTCCAGAGGCGGCGTCGCCGGTCGCGGCGAGCCGGCGAGCCAGCTTTTCCAGCGCGTCCTCGAGCGCGGTCGCCAGATCTACGTCGCTCGCGGCGGCGACACAGAACAGCGCGAAGGTCACATCGCCGAGTTCCTCGCGCCACGCCGCGGTGACCGTGAAGGGCGCGCGCCCATACTCCGACGCGGCGAGGGCAGCTTTGGCCAGTTCGCCCACTTCGGAGACGAGATCGAGCAGCCGTTCCATGAGGGGCGCTTCCAGAGCGTGGGCGGCGAGAAAATCCGCCACACGGCGCTGGGTTTCTGAGAGACTCTGTTCCATGGCGTCAGGGCCGGGAATGCTCAGGTTTTAAGAAATCGCCTGCCGCCGGACGGGGTGGCAGGCGATCCCTTTGCAGGTCACGGCGAAGGACGGCGGCCGTCAGGCAGCGTCAACCCTGAAGTCGTCCTCGAACTCCTCGTCGTCGAACTCCATGTCGAATTCGTCCTCTTCGCCGAACAGCGCGTCAACGACCATGGTCAGGATCGGTCCTGCCTGATCCACGACCTGCGCCTCGTAAATCCAGTCGCCGTCGTCGTAGCCCGCGATCATGATCGCCTGCCCTTCGAGCTTGCTCAGATCGAGCTCGGCGCTTTCCGGGTCATGTCCCTTGCCCATCTGGACGGTGGTGAGCCGTACCGCGCCGGCCGGGGCATAATCGGGCCACAGCATTTCAAAAGCGCCATCGCGCACGATTCCCAGGAATTGTTCCAGCATTTGTTCTTCCATGTTCTGACTCCTTGTTCTGACT
>JAGPHL010000121.1 GCA_018055515.1 Anaerolineae bacterium | reverse complement strand
TCTCGTCTCCAATAGCGCGCAGCCCAGAAGCCAGAGTAGTGTAACACGGATGCGGAGCCAGACAAATCCCAAATGGTGGCCGGCCACGAAATCCGGGTATATAATAGAGCTGCTTCAGGCGTCGCGGGCTGCCGATAAGGGTGCACGCCGGCGCAGTCTATCCATCCTCAGTACGAAGGAGAAATTGCATATGGGCTTTCTTGTCATCCTTGGCTGGATTTTGCTCCCCATCGTGATCATCCTGGTGTTGCGCGGGATCCGCGTCATCTACCAATACGAGCGTGGCGTGGTCTTCCAACTCGGCAAATACATCGGCACCCGCGAGCCGGGGCTGACGTTCGTCATCCCCATCATTCAGACCATGCGCAAAGTGGACATGCGTATCAAGACGGCGGACATCCCCCGCCAGGAAGTCATGACCCGCGACAACATCCCCATGCTCGTCAATGCCGTGGTGTACTTCAAGGTCGTGGATCCCGAAGCCGTCATCATCAAGATCGAGGACTATGCCTTCGCCGTGCGGCAGTACACGCAGGCAGCGCTCCGCGACGTCATCGGCAACGCGGAGATGGACTTCGTGCTGACCGAACGCGAGAAAATCGCCGACAGCATCCGCGAGATCGTGGACACGGAGACCAGCGGCTGGGGCGTGGATGTGGAATCCATCAAGATCCAGGAAGTGGAACTGCCCGCCGAGATGAAGCGCGCCATGGCCAAGCAGGCGGAAGCCGAACGCGAGCGCCGCGCCATGATCATCGCCTCGCAGGGGGAGCTCGCCGCTTCAGAGAACCTGCGGCAGGCCGCCGACAACCTCGCGGGCAGCCCGGCAGCGCTGCATCTCCGCACGCTGCAGACGCTCCGCGACATCGCCGCCGACCCCTCGGAGAAAATCGTGCTCTTCGTCCCGTCGGAGGTGGGGCAGGTGCTGAAGGCCGTGACGCCCCAAGAATAAGGCAAAGCGATGCTCGACAACAATCTCCGGTATTTGCAGCTCGCCTTCAACTACGATACCGCGCTGGTCGCCCGGGTCCTGCCGCGCCTGCGGTTCACGGAGCGCCTGCTGATCGAGGCGGGGACGCCCTTCCTCAAACGCGAGGGGATGCGAGGCATCCGCACGATGCGCACGCTGTGGCAAGGGCATATCGTCGCGGATCTCAAGGTCGCCGATGGCGCCGTGGGAGAGGTAGAAATGGCGCGGGCCGCGGGCGCTACAGCGATCACCGCGCTGGGCAGCTCCCCCACGGAGACCCTCGATCTTTTCATCGCTCAGTGCGCCACGCTGGGAGTGATCTCCATGGTGGACATGATCGGCGTGCAGGATCCGCTGGAAGTCGTGCGCCCGCTCAAGCGTCCTCCCGATGTCGTGGTGCTGCACCGTGGACGAGACGAGGAGTCCACCCGTGGGAAAATGATCCAGTACCGCCACATCAACCGGCTGCGGAGCAAATATGACATTTTCATCGCCGCCGCCGGGGGGATTGATCTCAGAGAGGCCCGCAGCGCCGTCTTCAACGGGGCCGCGCTGGTCGTGGTGAATCTGGTACATCCCAACGATAAGTGGGCAGGCATTCCCACCACCGGCAACGTGCCGCAAATCGTGGAGCAATATCTGGCGGAGTTGGCGTGAAAGGGAGAAGTAGGGGAGTAGGAAGTAGGAAGTAGGAAGTAGGAAGCCGTCTCACGACTCACGGCTCACTTCTCACGGCTCACGATTCGGCCTGCCACGTCTCCAGCTGCAGCCAGGCCATGCCCCACCCGTCGGTCTGACGCACGCCGGTGATGAGAAGCGGTTCCCACGCGGGCGGGAGCGGCTGTTTGGGGGGGAGTTTCGCCAGCAGCCAGGTCGCGCCGTCCCAGAGGAAGAAGTCCGGCCCGCGACTCCAGCCGGGAAGGCGCACCCCCAGCGTTCGCACGCGCTGCCGTTCTGCCAGGTCCGCGAGCGGCAGCGCGTCTCCGTGCGCCGCGCGCAGCTGCGGCAGCCACGCTTGCAAGGTAGCGAGCGGATACCCCATCACCGCGCGCTCCCACGCCAGACGCTGCGCCAGCGTCTCCGGCGCGACGTCGCTTTCCAGCGCCAGGAGCGGCAATTGGCGCGCGCTGCCCCCGCGACGAATCTCGCGCAGCTCCGCCAGCAGGGCAGCGCGACTCGACCCCAGCCCATCGAGCGCCCCCGCCTGAATCAGATGCAAGATCTCCAGTTCCTGCAGAGGAACACGCGCCAGCACATCCCGCAAGTCCACGAAAGGACCGTCCTGGCGCGCCGCCAGCAGCGCCCCCAGCGAACGTCCCCGTAAATCGGAAATCAGCCGCAGGCCCAACCAGATCACGGGGCGCCCATCTTCCCAGGCGAGCACCGGGCGCCCGGCGCTCGCGTTCACGTGCGGCGGACGCACTGCAACGCCCCAGCGCACGGCCTCCGCCATGTAGACCGCCGGATGGTGATAGCCCCCCCAATCCTGCAGGCGAGCGCAGAAAAAAGCGGCCGGCCAGTGCGTCTTGAGGTAGGCCGAACGGTAGCTCACGTCGGCGTAGGCCGTGGCGTGCCCCTGATTGAAACCATACCCGGCGAAGACCTCGACCTGCTGCCACAGGCGCCGCGCCTGCTCCGCGCTCAACCCCGGGCCGTCGGGCGGCGGACGCTGACAGCCGGCCTCGAAATCCCGCTGCATCTGAGCCATCGCCTCCGGGTTCATCTTGCTCATCCCCCGTCGGAGATGATCCGCCTGCGCCCAGCTCAACCCGGCGATTTCCGTCGCTACCCGCAGGATTTGCTCCTGGAAGATCAACACGCCCCGGGTCGGCTCCAATATCGGCTTGAGCGCCGGATGCAGATACGTCACGCGCTCCTCGCCCCGATAGCGGCGCACGAACGCCTCCGCCATGCCGCCCGTCGCCGGGCCGGGCTTGAAGAAGGCGTTGGCAATCGCCAGATCGGCGATGGTTTGGGCCCGCAACTTGCATAAAGTGCGCCGCGCGCCCTCGGAATCGCACTGGAAGACGCCAATCGTGTCACCCCGCGCCAGCAATGCCGCCGTCTCCGGATCATCGAGGGGGATTTCCGTGAGGCGAAAGGCAGGATCGCTATCGCGGCGTACCAGTTCGGCCGCATCGCTGAGCACCGTCAGAGCGCGCACACCCAGCAAGTCCATCTTGGCGACGCCGAGAGCCTCGACATCGCCGTGATCGAATTGCGTCACCAGAAAGCCCTTGGGCGACCCTTGCAGCGGCAGGTAATCGGTCAACGGGCCGGGGGTGATGACGATACCGCCCGCATGAACGCTGAGATGGTCGGGGAAATCGGTGATGCTGTAGGCGGCGCGGGCCACCTCACGCAGGCGCGGCTCCTCGATGGCCGCGAGCACCTCCTCCGGCGTGCGCGCGTCAGGCAGCCAGCGGGGATGGAAGGAGCGCGGCAAGACCGCCAGCAGTCGTTTGAGCGCGCTTTCGTCCAGTCCATAAGCCTTCGCGGCCTCGCGCGCCGCCGACCGCAGCTGCAGCGTGCTCAGCGCGCCCACCAACGCCACCCGGTCAGCGCCATACGTGGTGCGGACGTAGTCGAGCACCTCATCGCGGCGGCGACTGCAGAAATCCAGGTCAATGTCGGGCGGATCGCGCCGCGCCGGGCTGAGGAAGCGCTCGAAAAGCAGCGCGTGGGCGAGGGGATCCACCGTGGTGATGCCCAGGCAATACGCCACGAGCGAGTTCGCCACGCTGCCCCGCGTGCTCACGGGGATCTCGCGCTCGCGAGCGTAGCGCACGATGTCGGCGACGACCAAAAAGAGGGGCGCGTAGCCCTGATGGCAGATGACTTCGAGCTCCCGCTCCAGGCGAGCGTGGCCCGCCGGAGGGGCCGAGGCGCCAAAACGCGCCGCGAAACCGGCGCGCGCCCCTTCGGCCAGGGCCGCTTCGGGCGATAATCCCGCCGGAAGGGAACATGCGGGCCAGATCCGCGCGCCGGTGGGCAACGCCTCGGCGCAGGCCGCGGCCAACGTCCCCGCGCGCGCCACCGCTTCGGGGAAGGCGGCGAAGCGCTGCGTCACCTCCGTCGGGGAGAGCCAGTGATCCTCCACCGCCGCGACGCCGCCGTCGGGCAGGGCCTCCGGCGGGACCGCTGCGAGCGGACAGTTACAGCGAATCGCCGTCAGCAGGCGCAATCGCGGCTTATCCTCTGGCGTGAGGCTGTAGACGGGCTGCACGGCGACCGTCGCCACACCCAACCGCGCCCCCAACCGGCTCACCTCCCGGGCGACGGCCTCGTCCGCCGCGCCGTGCAGCTCCAGGCTCAGGTAGAAGTTCTCCTCGAAGAGACCCGCCAACCGCGCGGCGATGCGATGCGCCAGCGGCTCGGCCTCCGCACGGAGGCAGCGTTCGATCCAGCCGCGCCGTCCCCCCGAAAGTGCGATCAGGCCGACCGTGGCCTCGCGCAAATCCGTCAACGGCACGCCATGACGGAAGAAAGCCTCGCGGTCAGGACTGCCCTGCACCAGCGAGGAGATGCGGCACAGGGAACGGTAGCCCTCGGGGCCGGTGGCCAGCAGCACGAGCAGGCCGGGCGCCTCGCCGTCTGGAAGCGGCAACAAGTCGGCGGGCCAGGCGAGGGGCAGGGTCATGCCGATGATGGGCTGCACGGCCACGGAGCGACAGGCCCGGGCAAAAGCGACCGCGCCGTAGAGTGCGAGCGTGTCGGTGAGCGCGAGATGCGTCAGGCCCTCCGCGGCGGCGCGCGCGGCGAGCTCCTCAACCGAGGGGGTCGCGCCCAACAGCGTGTAGCGCGAATGGACGTGCAGGTGCGTGAACGGTGTCATAAGCCAGGTTATACCGCCGCCCGGCGAGCGGGCAAATGCGCAAGGACAGTCCCCGCAAGGCAAAGAAAGCGGGCCTGAAGCGCCAGCTCCAGGCCCTTGTCGGAATCGCAACGGTCACGCGCCGCGCCTCATGGATTTGAGGGCGTTCAGCAGTCCATTGGTCGAGGCGTCGTGGGTCGTCACCTCCCCCTCGCGGGTCAGCTCCGGCAAGATGCGCTTCGCCAGCTGCTTGCCGAGCTCCACGCCCATCTGGTCGAAGGAGTTGATGTTCCAGATCACGCCCTGCGTGAAGATTTTGTGCTCGTAGAGTGCAATCAACGCGCCGAGGACCTCCGGGGTCAATTTGGGATAGAGGAACGAGTTGGTGGGGCGGTTACCGGGGAAGGTCTTGGCGGCGACCAGCAGCTCGAGCTGCGCGCCAGAATGGCCCTCGGCCAGCAGTTCGGCGCGCGCCTCCTCGGGCGTCTTGCCCCGCATCAGCGCCTCGGTCTGCGCCAGGTAATTGGAGAGCAGAATCGGGTGATGCTCGCCCAGGGGATTGTGGCTCTGCGCCGCCGCCAGGAAATCGCAGGGGACAAGTTTGGTGCCCTGATGGAGGAGCTGATAGAAGGCGTGCTGGCCGTTGGTGCCGGGTTGTCCCCAGATGACGGGGCCGGTGGAGACGGTCACCGGCTCGCCCTGCCGGGTGACGCTCTTGCCGTTGCTCTCCATATCGCCTTGCTGGAAGTAGGCCGGGAAGTACATCAAATACTGGTCATAGGGCAGAATGGCGTGGGACTCGGCGCCGAAGAAGTTGTTGTACCAGATCCCCAGCAGCCCCATGATGACGGGGATGTTCTGCTCGAAGGGCGCGGTGCGGAAATGCTGATCCACCCGGTGCGCGCCGGCGAGCAACGCCTCGAAGTGGTCCATGCCCAGGTAGATGGCAATGGAGAGGCCGATCGCCGACCAGAGCGAATAGCGCCCGCCGACCCAATCCCAGAACTCGAACATGTTGGCGGGGTCAATGCCGAAAGCGCGCACCGCCGCAGTGTTGGTGGACATCGCCGCGAAGTGCCGGGCGATGTGCGCCTCGTCCTTCGCCGCAGCGAGGAACCACTGCCGGGCCGAGTGAGCGTTGGTCATCGTCTCCTGGGTGGTGAAGGTCTTGGACGCCACCAGAAACAGCGTCGTTTCGGGGGCGAGATGTCGCAGCGTCTCGACCAGGTCCGTGCTATCCACGTTGGAGACGAAATGGACGCGCAGGCCGGGTTGAGCGTAGGGCTTGAGCGCCTCGCACACCATCTTGGGACCGAGATCGGAGCCGCCGATGCCGATGTTGACGACATCGGTGATGGGCTTGCCGGTGTAACCCCGCCACTCGCCCGAACGGACGGCCTCGCTGAAGCGGCGCATTTGGGCCAGGACGCGGTTGACGTCGGGCATCACGTCCTGGCCGTCCACGTAGATCGGCTCGTTGGAGCGATTCCGCAGGGCGACGTGCAGGACGGCGCGGCCCTCGGTGAGGTTGATCTTCTCGCCGCGGAACATCGCCGCGATGTGGGTGGCGAGATCGGCCTGTCGCGCCAGCTCCAAGAGCAGCGACAGGGTCTGTTCGGTGATGCGATTCTTCGAATAGTCGAACAGGATGTCGCCCAGGCGCAAGGAGAATTTCTCGAAGCGCTGCGGGTCAGCGGCGAAGAGATCGCGCATGTGCAGCCCGGCGATTTCCCGTTGATGTTGGATCAGCGCCTGCCAGGCAGGCAAGGTTTCAACTCCAGACATAGCGCCTCCTTAATGGGTGGGTAATGGGTAATGGGGGGATGGGTAATAGGTGAGCTGTGTTCATCCGTGTTCTTGCGTGAGCGTTTCGTCCTCTACCTCGTCCGGCTCGCGGGTGGCGGATGCGGTTTCGGCCTCGGCCTCCCACTCCTGCATTTTATCCTCTACCAACGCCTCGACCTGCCGCTCCCGGTAGGGCTGATAGTCCATGATGAGCCGCTGGTATTCGCCGTTCATGAGCGACGAGGAGATCATAAAATCTGCCGTGGCGCGATTGCAGGCGACGGGGATGTTCCACACCACGGCGATGCGCAGCAACGCCTTCACATCGGTGTCGTGCGGTTGCGGCGACAGGGGATCCCAAAAGAAGATCATGAAGTCAATGTCGCCTTCCGCGATCTTGGCGCCGACCTGCTGATCTCCTCCCAGAGGCCCGCTCTGAAACTTGTGGACCGGGGTTCCCAAAACCTCTTCGAGCAACCTGCCCGTCGTGCCTGTGGCATACAGCTCGTGCTCTACCAGCAGCGCCCGGTTCCAGCGCGCCCATTCCAGGAGATCTTGCTTCTTGTTGTCGTGCGCTACCAGGGCAATCCGCTTTTTTTGAGGGATCATTCGCGTGGTGTAGTTCATCTGAGGCTCCTTTCCTTCATGTCCTGTGCGAGACATGTCCTGTGCGAGACATCCCCGTCAGCGCTGGATGCGAGCCGAACCGCCTCTGGCGAAGGCCCGCACCTGCTCCAGCGTCGCCATGGTGGTGTCGCCAGGGAAAGTGGTCAGCAATGCGCCATGTGCCCAACCGAGGTTGACCGCCTCCTGCGGCTCCGCGCCGGTCAGCAAGCCGTAGAACAGTCCCGCCGCAAAGCCGTCCCCGCCGCCGACGCGATCCAGGACCTCCAGCTCGACCGTCGGCGCGGTGTACGTCTGTCCGTTCATCCAGGCGACCGCGCTCCAGGTGTGGTGGTTGGTCGAATGCACCTCCCGCAACGTCGTGGCGACCACTTTCACCTGCGGGTACCGGGCCACGACCTGGTCAATCATCCCCAAGAACACGCTCGGATCGAGGCTGGACTGCGCCACGATGTTCGGCCCGGCGATGCCGAGGCCCAGCTGCAAATCCTCCTCATTGCCGACCAACACGTCCACGTGTTCGACGATGCGCTGGATCACGGACTGCGCCTTCGCCGGTCCGCCCCAGAGGTTCCACAGCTTGGCGCGGTAGTTCAGATCGAATGAGGTGACCGCGCCCGCGGCCCTGGCCGCCTGCATCGCCTCGATGATTACTTCGCCCGTAGTCTCGGAGAGCGCGGCGAAGATGCCGCCGCTATGGAACCAGCGCACGCCCTCCGCCATGAGCGCCGGCCAGTCAAAGTCGCCCGGCTTGAGTTGGGCCGCCGCCTCATTGGCGCGGTTGTAGAAAACGACAGGCGCGCGTACCCCGTACCCCCGGTCGCTGTACACCGTCGCCATGTTCGGGCCGTTCACGCCGTTGTGCGCGAAATGTTTGTAGAACGGACGCACGCCCATCGCGCGCACCCGCTCGGCGATGAGATCGCCAATCGGGTAATCCACCATCGCCGTGACGATGCCGGTGCGCAGCTGGAAACAATCCGCCAGATTAGCGGCGACGTTGTACTCGCCGCCGCTGACGTGCACCGTCCAGTGGGCAGACTTGCGAAAGGGGATCGCGCCCGGGTCCACTCGATGCACCAGCGCGCCGAGGGAGAGCAAATCCAACGTCCCCGCTTGTGGAATATTGAGGTCAGCGTTCATGAGGGCTCCTTAATAGAGATCAGCGAATCAGCAGTCAGCGAGTCAGCGAAAAAGCGAATCAATTACGTTCACACGTGGACACGTTCTCACGTTCATCGGTAAGCCACCTGACAATTCATGCTACCATGATAACATTATAGCGCCCTGGCGTCAACTCGCG
>JAGPHL010000120.1 GCA_018055515.1 Anaerolineae bacterium | reverse complement strand
CAAGCATCAAAAGTTCACCCTTGTCAAACAGGCAGGTTGAGGCATAATAAGCCTGATGCAGGCTTGGAGTTTATCGGAAACAAGAAAGTATCAGCGGCGCAGAACCTTTCACCGCCGAGATCCAGAGGACACGAGGTTTTTTCTCTGGATCCCCCCTGCCTCCGTGGTAAATTTCCCCTGGATGCTGCGGTCAAACGGCATTTTTGCGCCGGGAGCACCCGTTGGAGGGGCTCTCAACAACGGAGATTGAATTAAGAATGATGCCAGAGAACCATACCCTCACCCCTAAACCGCTGGTGCGCTCGATCGTTATCGCCGGGCGCGAGCGTCGCCGGGCGCGCAGCAAGACGGGCTTCAACCTGGTCCTGCGGATCATCGGCGTGGTGATCCTGGTCTCGCTGTTAGCGACAACCCTGTCGGTGGGCCTGGTAGTCGGAGCCGCAGCTTCCGCTTATAGCGCCATCACGGCGGGACTGCCCACCCCCGACGAAGTGGCCGCCGCCAGCGTCCAGACCTTCGAGACGACCAAGATCTACGATCGCACGGGGCAAAATCTGCTCTACGAGGTGATTGACCCCAACGCCGGCGACCGGAACTGGATCCGCTATGCGGAAATTCCCGAGTACGTGACGTGCGGCACCGTGGCGATGGAAGATCGCCGCTTCTGGACCAACGCGGGCTTTGACCTGCGCGGTCTGGCCCGCGCGTTCGTCAACAACCTGCAAGGTCTGCCGGTGCAGGGCGCCTCTTCGATCACGCAACAGGTAGTCAAGAACACCGTCATTCCCCTGGAAGAGCGGTATGTGCAGAGCTACAGCCGCAAGGTCAAAGAGATCCTGATCGCCATGGAGCTGACGCGCCTGTACCCCAAAGAGGAGATCCTGGAATGGTATCTCAACACCAATCACTACGGACACCTGGCCTACGGCATTGACGCCGCCGCGCGGGTCTATTTCGATAAGCCCGCCAGCGCCCTCACGCTCTCCGAAGCCGCGACGCTGATCGCCATTCCACAATCGCCCCTGATCAACCCATTTGACGCGCCGGAAGAGTCCCTGGAACGCCGCGATTTGGTATTGAAGGTCATGGTCGAGCAGGGGTGCATCACGTCGGCAGAGGCCGCCGCGGCGCGCGCGGAGACATGGCAACTCGCCCAGCAAAACGAGCGCTTCGAAATCAAAGCGCCCCATTTCTCGATGTATGTACGGCGGCAGCTCGAGGAGATGTTCGGCGCGGAGCGGGTGGCCGGCGGTGGCTTGCGCGTCTACACGACGCTGGACTTGCAGCTCAATGAGCAAGCGACCTGCACTTCGCAGGCGTTCCTGCGCATCCTCAGCGGCGAA
This sequence comes from Anaerolineae bacterium, assembly GCA_018055515.1. Classification (GTDB taxonomy): domain Bacteria; phylum Chloroflexota; class Anaerolineae; order B4-G1; family SLSP01; genus JAAZNO01. The sequence continues at coordinate 7,216 of JAGPHL010000120.1, read as the reverse complement.
GACGCCGCCGTCGTCGTGCCAGAGGTCGTCAACGCCGGCTGCGAGGCGGCGCAATATCTGCCGGACATGCCCGCCGCGTATGCCGGCATGGATTCCAACGTCAACAACACCGCCATGATCATCATGCGCCCAACGACGGGGGAAATTCTGGCCATGGTCGGCAGCGCGGATTACTGGAATCAGGAGATTGACGGCAAATACAACGTCGCGGTGGATGGGCTGCGGCAGCCGGGCTCTTCATTCAAACCCTTCACCTACGTGACCCTGCTCTCGCAGGGCTACAACGCCGCGCACATGTTCCTGGATGTCCGTAAGGCTTTCGACCAGGGCGAAGGAAGACCGCCTTACGTCCCCGAAAACTACACCCGCAAGTATTCCGGCGCGGTGACGTTGCGAGACGCGCTGGCGCGCTCTCTGAACATCCCCGCCGTTGAGGCCATGTCCATCGCCGGCATTGATAACGTGCTGCGGACGGCGCATCGGATGGGCATCAATACGCTCGACAAGGGGCTGCAATACTACGGGCTGAGCCTCACGCTCGGCGGCGGCGAAGTCCACCTCATAGACATGGTCTACGCCTTTTCGGTCTTTGACAACAACGGCGTGATGTACGGCAAGCCGGTGCCGGCGGAAAAGCAGCGCCCCGGTTTCCGCGAGCTCGATCCGGTCGCCATTCTGCGCGTGGAAGATCGCAACGGCAATGTGCTCTATAGCTACGACCAGCCGGAAGCCCAACAAATTTTGGAGCCGCGCCTGGCGTATCTCATCACCGACATTTTGGCCGACCGCCGCGCGCGCATCCCGGCCTTCGGCACGCCCAATCCCCTCGAACTGGACAATAACCGTCCGGCGGCGGCCAAGACCGGCACGACCAATGACTTCACCGACAACTGGGTCGTCGGCTATACGCCGCAGCTGGTGACGGGCGTGTGGATGGGCAATACTGACGCCAGTCAGAAGATGACGGATCTCCCTGGCGCGCGCGGCGCTTCCTTCACCTGGCACGCCATGATGGAATATGCGCTGAAGGATGAGCCCATCGTGGCCTTCACCCGCCCTGAAGGGTTGGTCGAGGTGACTGTCTGCGCCAAGTCGGGCATGTTGCCGCATCCGCATTGTCCTACCCGCACCGAGCTGATGATTCCCGGCACCGAGCCCAAAGAAGTAGACACCCTCTATCAGGTCTTCCGGGTCAACCGCGAGACGGGACGGCTGGCAGTGGACGGCTTCACCCCGCCGGAGCTGATCGAAGAGCGCGTCTACGAGGTCTATCCTTCCGAGGCCATGGACTGGATCGCCAGTCTACCGGAAGACCAGCGCCCGCCGATCCCACCCACGGAATACGACACCATCTACGGGTTGGTCCTGAGCAATCCGGAGGTCTCCATCATCAGTCCGACGACGTATTCCTTCGTGCGCGGGGTGATCCCCATCATAGGCAATGCCCGAGGCGGCGATTTCGCCTTCTACCGTCTGGTCTACGGCCCCGGCATGAGCCCCACGGAGTGGACGCAGATCGGCCCCGATCATACGGAACAGGTCGAGAACAACGTCCTGGAGTTCTTCGACATGACCGGCCTGGCCGATGGGCTGTACACGTTGCAGCTGCAGGTGGTGGGCGGACAGCAGGACGTGCGGCTGAGCACGATTCAGCTCACGGTGGACAATACCCCTCCGAAGGCGGATCTCACCTATCCCCTGGATGGCGCCGAGTACGAATACCGCGTCGGCGATTGGGTGAACATCAATGTGGAAGTGAATGACAACTACGCCATCAAGCGCGTGGAGTTCTACAAAGTCGAGGAGCTGCCGCCTGACCAACAGCCGCAGCCTTTCGCGGTGCGCACGGCCGCGCCCTTCAACGTGAACTGGATGTTTCACGGCGCCGGCAAGCACCAGTTTTACGTCAAGGTGATTGACGCCGCCGGCAACGAGACGGTGACCAAGACCGTCAGCATCAAGATTGTGCCGCGCGCGACGCCCTGATTCCCGAACGCAGACGGCGAAGAAAACGGTGGGGGAGAAGCATTTCTCCCCCACCGTGCTGTAAGCCAAAGTCCCCAAAACACGGCGGCGCCGGACGCGGGGCCGCTCGCCCCCTCTGCCCCAACTATACTTCGCACGGTTATAATGGGCCAGCGCGGAGGAAGGGACACTTTTTTTCTTCCCCTCCCCAACAGCGCATACGCCGTTAGGGAGGAGCGAAAGCTACAGGTAAAAACGTCGCGGCAGCATCAAAGCTGCCGCGACGTTCGTTACATCGAGGGCACTCTTCCTAGCGAGCTCTGGTAGCGTAATACGAGACCACCAGCTTCTGCAGTTCTGCCACCACCGACGGGATCAACACGAGCGGCAGAATCACCAGCCATTCTTCGAGATCGTCGAGCGGCACGGTGCCAAAAATCGGCTGGAAGAACGGCACAAAGACCACTATCAGCAACAAGGCGACCGAGAAGCCCACAGCCACCTGCATCCACTTGTTGCTGAAGAGGCCCAGCTTGAACAAGGGATAACGCTCCGACCGTGAGGTGTAGGCCCGGAACAGCTCCGAAAGCACTAGCGTCACAAACGCCATCGTCTGCGCCAGCATCACGGCATCCTGCCCGGTCTTCTCCGCGTAGTAGCTGCCGCGCAGATAAGCCCACAACACCGTACCAGCAATCGCTACCGTCTGCACAGCCACGCCGACGATCATCTCGCGGTTGATGACCGGCTCTTGGGGCGGACGGGGCGGGCGGGTCATCGTGTCGGGATCGCCCTTCTCCAGGCCCAACGCCAGCGCGGGCGCCCCATCGCTGAGGAGGTTGAGCCACAGCAGTTGAATCGCCGTCAACGGCACGGGCCAGCCCAGCAACGTGGCGATGAAGATGATGGCGATTTCCGCCATGTTGCAGGAGAGCAAGAAATACACGAACTTGCGAATATTGGAGTAGATGATCCGGCCCTGCTCGATGGCGCTGACGATGGACACGTAATTGTCATCGGTGAGCACCATGTCCGCCGTCTGCTTGGAGACGTCCGTGCCGGTAATCCCCATGGCGACGCCAATGTCCGCGCGCTTGAGGGCCGGGGCGTCGTTCACCCCGTCACCCGTCATCGCCGCGACGTGACCGCGATTGCGCAGCGCCTGCACGATGCGCACCTTGTGATGCGGGGCCACGCGCGCAAAAACGTCCACATTCTCGATGACGCTCTCCAACTCCTCGTCGCTCATCGCCTCGAGCTCGCGTCCCGAAATCACCCGGCCGCCAGGGCGCAGCACACCGATTTCCGTGGCAATGGCCTGCGCCGTCGCCGCGTAATCGCCCGTCACCATGATGGTCCGCAGGCCGGCCCCGCGCGCCTTCTGAATGGCGGGAATCACCTCAGGGCGGGCCGGGTCAATCATGCCGACCAGGCCGATGAAGATGAGGTTGACTTCGATATTTTCGGGGGTCAGCTCGGCGGGGATGCTATCAAGAGGCCGATAAGCCATGGCCAACACCCGCAGCGCCTGCGAGGCCATGTTCGCATTGCTCTTGAGAATGCGCTCACGCAGTTCCTCGGTCAGCGGGACGGGACCATTGGGCCCTTGCGCATGAGTGCAATGATCGAGCACGATGTCGGGCGCACCCTTCACCACGGCCACGTACCCCTTGTCGCCGCTGCGGAAGGGACTGGCGTCCTCGTCCGAGACGTCCTCCAGCGCGTGGATCGTGGTCATGCGCTTGCGATCCGAGTCGAAGGGCAGCTCCGCCACCCGCGGGTAACGTCGTTCCTGCTCCTCGCGCCAGTAGCCGGCCTTCGCCGCCGCCACCACCAGCGCCCCCTCGGTAGGATCGCCGACCATCCGATAGTCGTTCTCCCCCTCGCCCTTTTCCAGAACGGCGTCGGAACACAACAGGCCAGCCCACAGCGTCTGCCGCAAGACGGGATGCTGATCGAGCGAAACCGGCTGGCCGTTGGACTTGAACTCGCCGCGGACGTCATAGCCGGTGCCGGTGACGACGTACTCCCGATCCATCACCGAAACCTGCGTCACCGTCATCTGGTTTTGGGTCAGCGTGCCGGTCTTATCGGAGCAGATGACCGTCGCCGAACCAAGGGTCTCCACGGCCGGCAGGCGGCGAATGAGGGCATGGCGTTTCACCATCTCCTGCATCCCCAACGCCAGGCAGATGGTCACCACGGCAGGCAGACCCTCGGGAACCGCAGCGATCGCCAGACTGACCGCAACCATGAAGAACTCGGTGACCATGGAAACAGTCAGCGTCTGGCCGGTAAAAATGGGGCGCAAAACGCCGATGAGGAACACTAACCCACAGATCGCCAGGGCCGCAATTCCCAACGTCCGCCCCACTTCATCCAGCTTGCGCTGCAGGGGAGTTTCCTCTTCCTCCACTTCCTGGATCATCTCGGCGATATGACCGATTTCCGTCTGCATCCCCGTCGCCGTCACGACCGCTACGCCGCGCCCATAGGTGACCATGGTGCTCATGTAGGCGCAGTTACGCCGATCGCCAAGCCCGGCGTCAGGCTCGAGGATCAGCGAAGCCTCTTTCGATACCGGCAATGACTCTCCGGTGAGCGACGCCTCGTCAACTTTGAGATTGACAGATTCGATCAGGCGTACGTCCGCCGGAACAATGTTGCCGGCTTCAAGCAGGACAATGTCGCCGGGGACCAGGTGAGGAGAAGGGATGAGGATGCGATGGCCGTCGCGCAACACATGCGCCTCGGGCGCCGCCATCTTTTTCAGTGCTGCCAGGGCCTCTTCGGCCTTGCTCTCCTGGACCACGCCGATCACGGCGTTCAACACCACAATGGCCATGATCACGGCCGCCTCGACCAATCCACCTTCGTCCAGCCCCAGGATATTCAACAAGGCCGAAATGACTGCGGCGACGATCAGGATCACTACCACAAAGCCGCGCAGCTGATCGAGCAAACGCTTCCAAAACGAAACCGGGGGACGTTCCTGGAGCTGATTGGGGCCGTAGATCTCCAGCCGTTTTTGGGCTTCTGCTGAACTGAGGCCCTGGTCCGGGCGGACATCCAGCAGAGCCAGCGCTTCTTCGGCGCTCAGCGCATGCCACTTCTTCTCATCACTCATGCAGTTTCCTCCTCTGAAAAGTACGTAATGCGTGATGCGTAAATGACTCGGAAAATAGAGAGCGGTGAGAAGAGCGTCATCACAGCCGCTGCTTGCGCCTCACGCTTACCTCCACAGCGCTCCCTCACACAAAAACCGGAGACATTGTAACATAAACTAAACATTCGGCAAGAATTGGACAGGTGCTCTCAACTTGGGTTATAATACACCCCTATGAGAGTCATTTTACAAAATCTCAGCAAGACCTTCAACGGACGTCGGGCGCCGGTGGAAGCGCTGGCGCCGCTCTCACTCGAAATTGCCTCCGGGGAGTTCGTCGGCTTCATCGGGCCGAGTGGCTGCGGCAAATCCACCCTGCTGCGTCTCATCGCCGATCAGCTGGTCCCCACGACGGGCGCGATATGGCTGGACGGACAATCGCCCACCGTCCGCCGCGCCGAGAAAGCCATCGGTTGGATGGCGCAGAATCCGGCGCTGCTCCCCTGGGCCACGGTGCGCGACAACATCCGCCTGCCTCTGCGGGTCAACCGCCGCCACACCCGTCCCGCCCCCCTGCCCGACACCCTGCTCGCGCTGACAGGCCTGACGGAATTCGCCGACGCCTATCCCGGGACGCTCTCCGGGGGGATGCAACAACGGGTAGCGCTCGCGCGCACGCTGGCGACCGGCGCGCGCCTCTGGCTGATGGACGAACCCTTCGCCGCGCTGGATGAACTCACCCGTGAGACGTTGACCGATGAAGTGCTGCGGCTCTGGAATGAGGTCGGCGCCACCGTCCTGTGGGTCACCCACAACATCACCGAAGCGGTACGCCTGTCCAGGCGCCTGGTGGTGTTGAGCGCGCGCCCCGGCGCGCTCCGCGCCCTCATCCCGGTGCCCTTACCCTATCCGCGCGACGCGACTTCCGCCGACGTCGTCGCCCTGGAACGCGCGGTGCGCGAGGTGTTGCACGCATGAGCACGGACGAACTGCCGCAAGCCCCGGCGGGGAAATCTCCTGTCGCCTGGGACCTGGTGTCGGTGGCGGCGATCCTGGGGCTGGCGCTGGGACTCTGGGAAATCGTCGTGCGCCTGCGCGATATCCCCGTGTATCTGCTGCCCGCGCCCTCCCTCATCCTGCAAACCCTGGCGGCGCGCGCCGAAGACTTCGGGCTGGCCGCAATGGTCACGCTGACGCAAGCGCTGCTGGGATTGCTGGCCGGACTCGCGGCGGGCATCGCCATCGCCATCCTCATCACTTATTGGACCCGGATCGCGCGAGGGGTCCTGGCCCTGGCCATCCTGGTGAAAGCCACACCGATGGTCGCCATCGCCCCGCTGTTGACCATCTGGTTCGGCTTCGGGCCGCTGCCCAAAGTCATCATCACGGCGCTGATCACGTTCTTCCCCGTCCTCATCAACGTCTACACGGGGTTGCTGGCGACGGATGAGGCGATCCTGGCGGTGTTGCACTCGTTGAACGCCAGTCGCTGGGAAGTGTTCCGTTATGCGCGCTGGCCCTCGGCGTGGCCCTACTTGTTCGCCGCGCTCAAAGTGGTCGCGCCGCTCTCGCTTGTGGGCGCGGTGGTGGCGGAATGGGCCGGCGCCTCCGCCGGGCTGGGACGCTCCATGTGGCTGGCCTACAGCAATCTCAACATGCCCGCGCTCTTTGCCGCCATCTTCTGCCTGGCGGTGATGGGCATAGCGCTGTATGGCGTCGTGGCTCTGGCCGAACAGCGCACGCTATTCTGGCGTGACACCCAGGAGAGGAAGGAGGATCTCTGATGAACGGATTACGAGGGATTGTTTCAGCATCGCGGACACTGGCTGCCGGCATGGCGCTGCTGCTGCTCCTCAGCGGCAGCGGCTGTCGCCGCGAGGCGCCGCCGCCGGACACGTTGACGTTCATGGCTGGCTACAAACCGCAAGCCAATCTGCCTTTCGTGGGCGTTTATGTGGCGCAGGAGAAGGGCTTCTTCGCCGCCGAGAACCTCACGGTGATCATTCAACATTCGGCGGGCCGAGGCGAACATCTGCAATTGCTCACGGCCGGCAAAGTGGACGTCACCACGCAGGACGCCGCCATCCTGTTGCAGCGACGCGCCGATCCGGGGTTGCCGCTGCTCTCCATCGCCCTCATCGGGCA
>JAGPHL010000119.1:2253-8570 GCA_018055515.1 Anaerolineae bacterium | reverse complement strand
GAGGATCTCCGGGTCAGTCTTGGCCAGTTCACGGAAGATCTGGGCAAATTCCCCCGGCGAGGGCAGAGAAGTCGTCGGCAAATTCTGCGCCTGGGGCAACAGAGCATAGAACTCTTCGGGTTGGATGTCCACGCCGCTGACGTAGGTCTTGCCGTCCAGCCCGATCAACAACGGCGCCAGATGGATGGTTAATCCCTCCAACAATTCTGGAGGCAAATCCATGCCACGATCACTGACGATGTGCATCTCCCCTCCTTTACTTCAGTGTTAGACACGACAACGCACAGCACTATTTTACCCCATTTCGCAGATTATGCGCTGCGCGCTCGCACGCTTGCCAGCATCGAGAGGTCATGTTACACTTCAAAATCATCACAGCGTAAGGAGGCCAGACATGGATCACGGTTTTGAAACGGTCAAACCAGAGCGCTTGCACGAAAACCCGTTTCAGCTGATTGGGCAGGAATGGATGTTGGTGACCGCCGGGACGCTAGGCGCTTTCAACACGATGACCGCCAACTGGGGCGGCATGGGAGTGTTGTGGAACCGCCCGGTGACCTTCGTCTTCGTGCGCCCGCAACGCTATACTTTCCAATTCATGAACCGCGCGGAGACGTTCACCCTGAGTTTCTTTGAGCGGCGGTATCGCGAGGCGCTCTCTTTCTGCGGCTCGCACTCCGGCCGCGCCGTGGACAAGATGGCAGCGACGGGGTTGACGCCGATAGCCGTAGAGCCAGACGCCGTGACCTTCCAACAGGCGCGGCTGGTGCTCGTCTGCCGGAAGCTGTACGCGCAAGACCTGGAAGGCGACGCCTTCACCGTCCCCGAAGTAGCGGCGGAAATATATCCCAGCCATGACTATCATCGCCTGTTCATTGGCGAGGTGCTCACGGTGCTGGCGGCAAAACGCACGACTGCCGTCACATAATTCCGGTTCCCAACGCACGCCAAAGGGAAATAAGAGGCGGCGCAGCGGCTGGGATGAAATCCCCGGCCTGACGCCGGCAGCCAGGCTCAAGCGCGTTGTTTGGGCGGCCCGCTTTAGCCGGCCCGGCATAGCCGTCCCGGAACCCATTCCAGGGCGAGGCGATTTTCACGCCCGTGGCCGTTTATGCAATTGCTGGTATAATGGGCTTGTTTGGAGGCAATCCATGGACATCACCTTTCTGTGGGGTCAAAGCGTCGTGAGCTTGCCGGGGGTCGTCTCTTTTGAGAGCACGCACGATGTTTCCGCGCGCCCCAAGCCTTGATTTTATGTAAAGTTACGGGTCATATTCCCTGGCCGTGGGCGCGCAGTCCACGGCCTTTTTGTCGCTCGCGTTCTGGAATGTCTGCCGTGGACGGCGCCGGCCAGGCATTCGAGGAGCACAGGATGAGCACGATTATCGTCAAACTGGATGACATTGCCTTGCAGTATAGCGCCCTTCCCATCTTGGACGGCGTCAGCTGGGAAATTCAAGCCGGGCAGAAAGTGGGGCTGGTCGGCGCGAACGGGGCAGGCAAGTCCACGCTGCTGCGCATCGTCGCGGGGATGCTGCAACCCGATCGGGGCGCCATTTTCCGGCACGCCGAGCTGCGCATCGGCTATCTGGCGCAGGAACCGGCGCTCGACCCCAAACAGACGGCGTGGGAAGCCGTGTTGAGCGCCAATACGACGCTGGAACGTCTCGAGGCGGAAATGCGACGCCTGGAACTGCAGATGGCGGATCCCGCAATCTACACCGACGCGACTGCCCTCGCACGAGTGCTGGCCGCGCATGCCCGCGCGCAAGCCGCCTTCGAGGAGCAGGACGGTTACCGTTACGCCAGTCGCTGCGAACAGGCGCTGCAGGCTGTGGGCTTCGAGGCGGCGGATGATGCTCTGCCGATCAGCGCGCTCTCCGGGGGACAGCAGAAAATGGTGGGACTGGCCCGGCTGCTGGCGCTCGACTGCAACCTCCTGCTCCTGGATGAGCCCGACAATCATCTCGACCTGGCGGGCAAACGCCGGCTGGAGCGCTTCATCCAGGAATTCCCCGGCGCCGTCGTGATTGTGTCGCACGACCGCTATCTGCTCGACGAAACGGTGAGCCGCATCAGCGAGATCGAGGAGCACCGGCTGGTGGACTACGTGGGCAACTACTCGGCGTATGCGATCGAGAAACAATTGCGGTTGTTGCGGCAACAGCAATTATATGCGGCGCAGCAAAAGGAAATCGCGCGCATCGAGGCAGCCATCGCCCGTTTCGAGTATTGGGCCAGCATCGTCATAGACGAGCGTCACATTCGGCAGGCGCGACATCGCCAGAAAATGCTCGAGCGCATGGACAAGATCGAAAAGCCGGTGTTCGAGCGCGAGCGGATGGGACTGGAGCTCAACGGCTGGCGCGGCTCCAACAAGGTGCTGGAGATTATCGGCTTGGACAAAGTCTTCCCCACTGCCGATGGAGGCGAGAACCTCGTGCTGCTGGGCCTGAATCTGCTGATCTGGCACGGTGAACGGGTGGGCCTGTTGGGTGAAAATGGCGCCGGCAAAAGCGTGCTATTGCGCTGCATTCTGGGGCAGGAAGCGCCGACGCGGGGCGTGATCCACATCGGCCCAAGCGTGCGGCTGGGTTATTACGCCCAACAACACGAAACCCTCGACCCCCGTCGCACGCTGATCGAGGAGCTTTGGGAGGCCAAATCCATGTCGGAACAGGCCGCAGTGAGCGTCCTGCGCCGATTTCTGTTCCCCTACATGCGCGTGCGCGACCGCGTAGAGCAGCTCTCCGGCGGCGAACGCAGTCGGCTGCAGCTGGCGAAACTGATGCTTTCAGACGCCAACTTCCTGCTGCTCGACGAGCCGACGAACAATTTGGATCTGCCCTCCTGTGAGGTCCTGGAGCAGGCGCTGGATGAATTCGAAGGGACGGTGCTGGTGATTTCCCATGACCGCTATTTCCTCAATCGGGTGGTCACTCGCATCGTCGAGCTGGACGAGGGTGCCCTGCGGGAATACCCCGGCGACTACACCTATTACGCCGAGAAAACGGCGCTGACAGGTGCAACGAACTCCGGCAGAAAGTAGTATAATGGTCGTGGAATGTTGTACTCATAAATCAGAAGGGCTGGCGATACGCCAGTTTGTGGAAGTTCATGAACATAACCACAAGCGTGCGGCGAGCAGGGAAACCTGTCGTAGCAGCGCTCGTGTTGCTGCTGGTGATTCTCGCTAGCGGCACGATGGGAGCCCTATCGGAAGCCTCAAGAAAATCCCCTGAGGCTTCCGATGCCGTCGCATTCAAACGGCTGGACAAAACGGCAGCGCAAGCCGCGCCGGATCGCCTGCTTTCCACTCTGACGACCGCGGCGCAGCCGACGGCGCGGGAGTCGCCGCCGGCTGCGGACGAGACACCGCGCCGCGCCGCCTATCCCCAACGGCGGGAATGGCCTTGCAGGTTGCCGGAAGGCTGCGCCGATATCGAGGCCATAGAAGCGGAGGCCCTGGCACAAACGATGCCTTCCGCAGCAGATCTGACTTCCCTGCGGCAAACTCAAGAGGCCGAAACACCGGCCTGGCGCAAGCGCTATGAGTGGTATCAGCTGCTCATCACCACCGCCAGTGAACCGCTGCTGGAAGTGGCGACCGCGCCGACAGACGCAGACAAGCCGGCGCTGCGCCTGTTACACGGGCGAGCCGATGTGCAGGCGAACGCCGCCTTGATCCAGGCCGAAGGCCGCGCCTATCCGGATGTCCCCCCGGTTTTGGTCGCAGCGGCCATTGCCGAACAGGCCAGCGATGTGGAGCGGATATTTGGAACGGATACGTTGGAAAAAGCTGCCCTGGAACTCCCCGGCCTGGAGAACATGTCTATCGGAATCGCGCAGTTGCGCCCCACAGAAATAGAGGGGCTGGGCCTGGGGGAGGCCGACCCCTTCGACCCGGAGACCGCCGTGCGGGGCATGTATGCCAAGATTGACCTGGGCAACCGACGCATCACTGAACTCGAAGATCCCGCCGCGCCACTCTCGTTGACGGAGCGCTACATGCTGCTCTCGCTGGCCCAGAATGGCACGTGCGAGGTGGATGAGTACTTCGCCCTGGGAGGCGACTGGACTACCATCCTGCTGCAGGACAATAACGCGCGGGTGATGCGCTACTTTTTGGTGCACCTGGATTGGCTGCTCCTCAACGGCTGGGAGCTGCCGGGAGACGTCAATCTGGATTACTGGCGCGAGCTGGTATTCTCGATCCCCTGAGCTCCGCCCCAAAAGCCACACCCCGGCCCAAGCAAGCCACATGCGTGGCAGACCGCGAATCCTTTACGTACTGCCAAAATGTGTTATTCTTAAGGGCTGCCGAATCGCTTGGGGTGGAGGAAAACCTTCATGGGGAAGAAACGTGTAGTCTTGCTCAGCGCCGTCGCCTGGCTGCTGGTGCTGGCGACGAGCTTGTGGTTTCCATCAGCGCAAGCCGCTCTGGCGCGCACTGTGTCACAACAGGCGCGACCGGTTGTCATTTATTTCTTCTGGGGCGACGGGTGCCCGCACTGCGCTGAGGAGGAGCCCTTTCTGAAAGAGCTGGCGCAGCGCTATCCTGCGGTTGAAATCCGCGACTACGAAGTCTGGTACAACGCCGAGAATCAAAAGTTGTTAAAGAAAATGGCGGCGGCTTTCGGCTTTGAGCCGCAAGGAGTGCCCACCACATTTATCGGACAACAATACTGGACGGGCTATACCGCTGAGATTGGCGCCAGCATTGAAGCCTATGTGGCCACCTGCGCCGTTGACGGTTGCCGCGATGCCGGCGCCGGCGTCATCCCCGGCATTGAAGAAACAGCGGATACCCCCTCCACTTCCCCTGAAACCGCACCAGCGAACAACAAGACGACACTCACCCTGCCCATCCTTGGCACAGTTGACCTGGCCACCCAATCCCTGGCGGTGAGCACCGCGCTGATCGCCGTCGTAGATGGCTTCAATCCCTGCTCGCTCTGGGTGCTCTCCGTGCTGCTGGCCCTGGCCCTGCATACCGGCTCGCGCAAGAAAGTGCTCATCATCGGCCTGGTGTTCCTGACCGTGACCTCGCTGGTCTATGTGCTCTTCATCGCCGGGCTGTTCACCCTGTTCTCCTTCGTGAGCTTCCTGAAATGGATTCAGGTCGTGGTGTCGCTCGTCGCGCTCTTTTTCGCCGCCGTGAATATCAAAGATTACTTCTGGTACAAAGAGGGTCTCTCATTCACCATCTCCGACGAGAAAAAGCCCGGCATCTACAAAAACATGCGCCGGGTGCTGAATGCCGGCGATTCACTGTGGGGCATGATCACGGCCACGGTCGTGATGTCGGCAGGGGTTTCGCTGGTGGAATTCGCCTGCACGGCGGGATTCCCCGTGTTGTGGACTAATCTGCTCGCGGCGCAAAACGTCCCGGCCCTCACCTTTGGGCTTTTGTTGCTCCTGTACATGGTCATTTACCAGATTGATGAATTGGGGATCTTCCTCGCCGCCGTGTTCACGCTCAAATCCAGCAAGTTAGAGGAAAAGCACGGCCGCATTCTGAAGCTGGTCGGCGGCACGTTGATGCTCACCCTGGCGGCCGTCATGCTCATCAACCCGAATTTGATGAACAATCTGGGCACGTCGTTGTTGATCTTCGCCGCTGCCTTTGGAGTCGCCGGGCTGGTTTTGCTGGCGCACCGCGTCATCCTCCCCCACTACGGCATTTACATCGGTTCGGAGGCGCGGCCCTCGAAAAAGCGCCGCACGAACCGCCGCCCCCAGTCCAGGCAAGTCCGGAATCGGCGAGTGCGGAGTTAAGTGATGGAATGGGACTCGCTGCTTTCGGCTTTTGGGCTGATCTTCATCGCCGAGCTGGGGGATAAAACTCAGTTGGCGGTGGTGACTCAAACATGCAAATTCCACAGCCCCTGGGCCGTGTTCCTGGGGGGAAGCCTGGCGCTCACCGCCGTGACCGCGCTCGGCGCGGCCGGCGGCAGTCTGCTCGGCGCGGTCATCCCCATGGAGGTGATCCGCTACCTCGCGGCGGCAGCATTTGGGGTGATGGGCCTGCTGATCTGGCGTGAAGCGGCCAAAACGGCTGCCGGGGATACCTGCGAGGCCGAGCTGACCTGTGAGGAGATCCGCCCGCATTGGGATTGGCGCGCTTTTGGCGCCACTTTCAGCCTGCTCTTTTTAGCCGAGCTGGGCGATAAGACGCAGCTCGCCGTATTGGGGCTGGCGAGCAAGCGCCCTTCCCCCTGGCTGGTGTTCATCGGCGGCAGCCTGGCGTTGACCGCCGTGACCGCGTTGGGGGTGGCAGGCGGGCAACAACTGTCTCGCTGGATTCCGCAGCAGCG